>DSDB01000312.1 GCA_011057845.1 Phycisphaerales bacterium
ACACCTCGACCACACGGCCATACGCCATCGCCTCGCACCGCCAGGCCCCGATTCGGTCGTCCCACTGCCAACCCGCCCCGATGGACGAGGGATGAGGGACGACGGACGCGTCCGTCGTCCCTCGTTCTTCGCCACGCGGTTCCCGCCGGCCGGCCCCCGCGCCTCGAAGCACCAATGTGCCGCCGTCGAACGAAAGGGATACGGCGTTTTGTTCGGTCATGCCGGCCAAACGACTACCCCTTCATCCTCCTGGCCAACTCGCTAAGAACATCGGCGATCCGCTGCAGCGTCGCCCCATCCGGCATCGGCACTTTCAAGTGCTGCCGGCCCGTCCGCGGGTCCGTCTCAACATCCAGGCCGCCGGCGAGCTTCGAGCCGGCCGCCGACGCCTCGGCCCCCTGTCCACCCACCGCCTTACCCAGCATATCCAGCAGCGACAGCCCCGCCGAGACCACGTCCTCCCAGCCCGTGGCGAGGGCGTCTCGCCCTTGTGTCGCGCCGGCGCCTCGTTTGTATTTCGTATTTCGTCGTTCGTATTTCGTCGCTGGCCCCTCTTCCTTCGCCCGTCTGCCATCGCCGCTGAGCGCCTCTTCCGTGTCTTCGCCGTTTGGCTCCTCCAATTGCACCGGCATGGGCTGCGGAATCGCCTGCGTGGCCGTATCGACCGACTCCATAAAGCGCTGCAGGCGCGTGCCTCCGAGAAAGACCTCATCCTTGCCGCCGTCGAGCACGCCCGTAAAGAGCGACTTCTTGAACGACAGCACCGACAGCATCCCGTGCTCGATGGTCCCCTGCGCCACGAAGTTGACGACGCGAACCGGCCGCATCTGACCCAGCCGGTGAATCCGCCCGATGCGCTGCTCCAGCACCGCCGGGTTCCACGGCAGGTCCATGTTCACCACCGTCGTGGCGTGCTGCAGATTCAGGCCCACGCCGCCGGCATCCGTCGAGAGAAACACGCGACAGGCCGGATCCTCCTTGAATTGCTTGATGAGGCCCTTTCGCTTCGGCCCCGGCACACCCCCGTGAAAGAGCACATGATCGAGTTTCGCACCCTTGAGACGATCCAGGAGGATCTCGTGCGTGCCCACCCACTGGCTGAATACGACCGTCTTGGCGTCAGGCTGCTCAAATACCTCGGCCAGCAGTTGCAGCAGTTCATCGGCCTTGGTCCCGAAATCGGTCTTTCGGTCCAGCAGATACGTGCTGTTGCAGCTCATCCGCATATTCTGCAGGGCAATCATCAGCCGCCGCTGGTCCGTCTCCGACAGAAAGCCGTACCGCCGCCACTTCGCCACGATCCTGGCGACCGTCTCCCGGTTCTCCTCATGGTGCTGTTGCTGCTGCGGCGTCATCGGAACAAAGAAGTTCTTCTCCATCCGCGGCGGCAGCTCGCTGAGGACCTCCTTCTTCGTGCGCCGAATGAGGATCGGCTCCAGAGACTGCGATATCCGCCCCAGATTGTGGTATCCGACCACTCGGCCCGTCTCATCGACATGCTGGTGCTCGGCCAGAAACCGAAACAGCGGCCCCAGGTGAAACCGGTCCACGAATTCCACGATGGAGTGCAATTCCTCCAGCCGGTTCTCCAGCGGCGTGCCGGTCAACACCAGCGCGTACCGGGAATCCAGCTTCTTGACGCTCTGGGCCCGCCGCGTCTTCCAGTTCTTGATCCGCTGGGCCTCGTCGAGGATCACCATCTCCGGCCCCCACTGGTCGATGGCCTCCATATCGCGGTGCACTACCTCGTAGTTGACAATTTTGTAGAACGATTCCGTGCCGTACAGCGCTTTGCGTCTGCCGAGCAGACCTTCCACAACCTCCGCGGAGCGTTCGCTGAACCGTTCGATCTCCTGTTTCCACTGGTGCTTGAGACTCGTCGGGCACACAATCAGCACCCGCTCGAGCCCCATCGTCCGGGCCAGTATCTCCACGGCCGCGATGGCCTGGATGGTCTTACCCAACCCCATGTCGTCGGCGATCAGACTGCGCCCGGCCGAGGCCGCGAACAGCGCCCCCTTGCGCTGGTAGGGATAGAGGTCCACCTTCAGCAGCTTCTTGAAGCCCGCGCTGCGGACGCCGCCGGCAAAGGCCTCGTCAATCCGCCGCCGCA
>DSDB01000555.1 GCA_011057845.1 Phycisphaerales bacterium
ATGGTGGAGATCGAGCGGCTGTCGCGGGCTGGGCGGATCGATGCGTGCCAGGAGCACCTTGCGACGCGGATCAACCGGACCATCGTAGACCAGCTTCAGAACAAGCTGCCGCGGCGGCCGAGCCGGGGCAAGAAGATGGTGGTGTGCTGTGCGGCTGAAGAGCTGCAGGAGCTGGGGGCGCAGATGATGGTGGACCTGTTCGAGAGCGACGGGTGGGAGGTGCGGTTCCTAGGTGGCGGACTGACGAACGACGATATTCTGGAGTATGTCAATGGATACGGGCCGGACCTGCTGGTGATTTATGGGACGACCCCGCGGCAGGCGCCGGACGTGCGGCGGCTGATTGATACCGTGCGGGATGTGAACGCATGGCCTGATATGCGGATTATGGTCTCCGGCGGGCTGTTCAACCGGGCCGAGGGGCTCTGGGAGGAAATCGGGGCCGATGCGTTTGCCGCCACGGCCGCGGAGGCGATCCACGTCGCTGCCCAGGAGAACACGATTCCGGGCGAGGAGCGACGGACGTTGAACCGGCGGAAACGGCGTCGGCGAGATGAGGAGGCAGAGGCAGCATCTAACGTTAAGCAGGAAGTGGTCCCGGCCCATGGTGCGTAGGCCATCCCTTCGCTGCGCGAAGGAATGCCACCCCGTCTATGAAGGGGTGGTAGGCGCGGCAGAAGGCTGTATCTGTCGGAATTACAGAATGCAAAGGCTGATCGCTCCACGTGGGCGTTAAACATAGCATGGGCCCGTCGGGTGCACCTGGCGGGCCCTTTCTCGTAGTGCCTAGTGCGTAATGCGTATTGCGTGGTGCGGGCTGGGATTGGATGGGTGTTTTGTGGGGGCGGGGTTGACAGGGGGGCGTGTCGGGTGGTATGAAGAGAGCAAGCTTGGCTCCTGTGCATGGGCTGGGGTCCTGTCGTTCTTGCGGGGGCCGGGCGTTTCTTTGGAGTTTTCTGCCGTGTTTGAGTCTGTTGGGGCCAGGATGGTGCAAGGGGTCGGGAACGTCGGCCGATTCGGCCGGTTCTTCTGGCAGACGTTTGTGGCGGGGTGGCTGAGCTGCCTGAAGCCGCGGACGTGGCCCCTGATCTGGGTGCAGATGAACGTCATCGGGGTCAAGAGCGTGCCGGTGGTGATGCTGACGGGTGCGTTCGTGGGGGCGACACTGGCGATTCAGGCCTATGACCAGTTAGCGCTGATGGGCCTGGAGGAGCGGATGGGGCAGTTGGTGGGCCTGAGTGTGGTCAAGGAGCTTGGGCCGGTGCTGACGGCGGTGATGCTGGCCGGCCGGGTCGGCGGGGCATTGACGGCGGAATTGGGCACGATGAACGTGACCGAGCAGATCGATGCGGTTCGGAGCATGGGCACCAATCCGATCCGTTATCTGGTGGCGCCGCGGGTGACGGCGTGTCTGCTGCTGACGCCGCTGCTGATTGTGTACGCGGACCTGCTGGGGATTTTCGGCGGGTACGCGGTCAGCGTGTGGATGAAGGGCGTCAACGCGGGGGCGTACTGGAGCTTCACGGCCGCGGCGGTGGAACTTTGGGATGTGGGGCTGGGGATTGTGAAGGGGTTTTTCTTCGGCGTGGCGATTGCGGTGATCAGTTGTTACAAGGGGTTCCACTGCCGCGAGGGGGCCGAGGGCGTCGGTCAGGCGTGCACGGAGGCCTTTGTGGCGAGTTTCATATCGATCCTGGCGTTGAATCTGGCGCTGGCGATGATCGGCAAGGCGGTATATGCGACATTCTGGCCCCTGCAGGGGCTTCTGTAGCGAGTGGGTCGGCATGATTGCGGATAATCGGACAACGAAGAAGGCGGACGCGGGCAAGACGGCCGGCAACGGCGAGGGCGTGGTTGTTCTCAAGGGAATCACGAAGCGGTTCGGCAAGAAGCTCGTGCTGGACAATGTGTCGCTGTCGATTGAGAAGGGCAAGACGACCGTGATCATCGGACCGAGCGGCTGCGGCAAGACGGTGCTGATCAAGCATCTGATCCTATTGCTTCGGCCGAACGCGGGGGAGGTATATTTCAAGGGCCGGCGGATTGACAACATCAGCGACGCCCAGATCAACGAGGTCCGGACGCACTACGGGTTTCTGTTTCAGGG
>DSDB01000053.1 GCA_011057845.1 Phycisphaerales bacterium
GCGGCAAAGCGGCCGAGGATACCCGCCTTGGCCGAGTGCATGTGGACGATGTCGGGCTGGATTTGGCGCAGCAGCCTCTTGACGTGGCGGTAGGCGAGGGCATCGTGCCAGGGATGGATAGCGCGGATCATGTGCGGCACGGTCTCGATCCGGTAGCCGCCGCCGCGGGCCTGGTCGAAGAGTTCCCCCTCGGGCCCCGTGGCCGGACCCGTGATAAGCGTCACGTCATGCCCGCGCCGCGCCAGGACCTCGCACGTCAGCAGCGTGTTCTCCTGAGCACCGCCGAGTATCAACCGCGTTATGATATGTGCGATCTTCAATACTTCACCCACATAAGGCACAGGCCAGCCGGGGGGGCGAGGCGACCGGCACGCGTTCGGTCTCTGGCGTTGAGGATATCCTTCATCTGGTCGGGCGTCCAGCGGCCGTGGCCCAGGTCCACGAGGGTCCCGACAATGTTGCGGACCATATTGTAGAGGAAGCCGTCGCCCTCGACGTCGATGTGGACCCAGTCGCCGGTCCTGGCGACGTCACAGCGGAAGATGGTGCGGACGGTGCTCTCGCGGCGGTCGGCGGAGGCGGCAAACGAGCGAAAGTCGTTGCGGCCGAGCAGGTGCTGGGCCGCGGCGTGCATGGCGTCGATATCCAGCGGATGCCAGAGGTACCAGCAGTAGCGGATGTCGAGGACGGGACGCACCGCCCCGGTGTGGATGGTGTAGCGGTAGAGCTTACTGGTGACGTCGCCGATGATGTCGATGCCCCGTGGAGCGTCTTCAGCGGCGGTCACCGCGATATCCGGCGGCAGCTTGCCGTTGAGGGCGCGGGGGATGTTCTCGGTGGGAATCGGCGAGTCGATCTGGATCAGGCCCACCTGGCCCAGCGCGTGGACGCCCGCATCGGTTCGACTGGCGCCGCAGATGCGGGCATAAGGCCCGAAGAGGTCCTTGACCGCGTCCGTCAGCACGCCCTGCGCAGTCCGATAGCCCGGCTGAATCTGCCAGCCGTGGAAATCCGTCCCGTCGTAGGCGATGGTGAGCTTGACGTTTCGCGGCGCCATGGCGCGCGATTATAGCAGCTTCTCGGCGATCTGGATAGCGTTCAGTGCCGCGCCCTTGCGGAGCTGGTCGCCGGCCACCCAGAGATTGATGCCGCGGCCGTCGGGCAGCGACTCATCGCGCCGGATGCGGCCGACGTAGATATCGTTCTGGCCGGTGGCGTCGATGGGCATCGGGAACCGGTTGTGCTCGCGATCGTCGAGGACCTTGACCCCGGGGGCCTTCGAAAGTATCTCGCGGACCTGATCGGCCGTGATCGGCCGCGTGAATTCGAGATTGATGCTCTCGCAGTGGGCCCGGAAGACCGCGATACGGATGCAGGTGCATGTGATGTTGATGGTCGGGCAGTCGAATATCTTTCGAGTCTCGTTGACCATCTTCATTTCTTCCTCGTTGTAGCCGTTGGGGCCCATCGCGGAGTTATGGCTGAAGATATTGAAGGCGATCTGATAGGGAAAGACATTCATCGTCGGCTTCTTGCCTTCAAGTATCTCGCGGGCCTGATGCTCCAACTCGAGCATCGCGCTCATGCCGGCCCCGCTGGCCGCCTGGTAAGTGCTGACGATCATCCGTTTGACCGGGTTGACCTTGTGCAGCGGCCAGACCGGCACGATGCCGATGATGGTTGAGCAGTTGGGGTTGGCGATGATGCCGTTGTGCTCTTGGATCTTGTGCGCGTTGATCTCCGGGACGACCAGCGGGACCTTCGAGTCCATACGAAAGGCGCTGGTGTTGTCAACAACCACGGCCCCGGCCTTGACGGCGGCGGGGGCGAACTCCTTGCTGCGGCCGCCGCCGGCGCTGAACAGGGCGATATCGACCCCGGCGAAGCTGTCCTTCGTCATCTCCGCAACCGTGTACGTCTTGCCCTTGAACGTGATCTGCTTGCCGGCCGAGCGGCTGGACGCCAGCACCTTGAGCGAATCGAACGGGAAATTCCGCTGTTCGAGAATCTGCAAAAACTCCTGACCGACCGCGCCGGTTACGCCTGCGATTGCAAGATTGCAACCCATACTTTTCTCCTGATGACCTTTCCTGACGATGATTGA
>DSDB01000393.1 GCA_011057845.1 Phycisphaerales bacterium
CGGGCGGTCCATCGTGAAATTGTACTCGCCCTCGTCCTTCGGCGAGTTCGGCCAGGTCCCGCCCATCGACACCAGCTCCCGCACCTTGGCCGCCACCAGTTCCCGGCCGGTCAGCGGGCTGTGCGCATCCGGCCCGCTGTGGAGCAGCTCGGCCATATTCGTCAGCCACCCCACGACCACAATCGTCACGCTCCCGTCCGGCCGACCCGCCAGGATCTCTCGATACAGAGAAACCGCTTCCGGAGCATCATTACTGTCCTTCAAGTCGTGTGGATAATCCCCGACACTCTCATGGTACCAGTTCTCCGGGTCCGGCCCCGTCCGCGAGCAGCCGATGGCCAGATTGCCCCGCCCGTAATACGTATTGATGGCATCCATCGCCGGCCCGCACCAGCGGTTGCTGTTGGCGCTCATCGTCGCCAGAATCTCCGCCTCGCCCCGGTCCGCCATTACATGAAGAATCGCCAGCGACCCGGCGTCATCGACATCCGTGCCGATATCCGTATCGAAGATGACCGCCACCGGCCGCTCCGACTCCAGCGACCCGCCACTCCGACAGCCCGCCACCACCACACAGACCAACCCCGCCGCCAACACCCTCGCCGCCGCCCCAAACCACCGAAGCCAAATAGCCATTTCATGCACTCCTTTGCCAATCGTCCATCGTCCGTCGTCCGTCAATGGTTGCATTTTGCACTTGCCTGGCCAAGTGAATTCCGTGAAATTACTGACACCGCGGCCAAAAAACCGAACGCTCGGACCATTCAGCGAACCGTGTCGGTTCATGGGCCTTCCTTGAAGAGGTAATATATGAAATGGAGCCATCATCGCGCAGTGTATCTGGTCCTGTGTGCGGCCGTCTACGGGTCCATCGTGGTCGCTCAGGACCGCCCCTGGGTGGACCGCGACGGCTTCCCGGAGGCCTACGGAATCCTCACCAGCGACCACCTGATGTATCCGGACAACATCGTCGACTGGCCCATGAAGGTCGATTCCCGCAGGCAGTTGTTCATCGACGACTACGTCATCAGCTCCATGGAGAACCTCGTCCGCCGGTTCCATCAGCCCATCAAGCACCCCGACAACCCCCTCATGCCCGGCATGCCCGTGGCGGTGCTGCATGACGCCGGGACCGGCAGGTTCCGCCTGTGGTACAACCGCCACTACGCCGAGAGCACCGATGGCGTCCACTGGACCCTGCCCGACCTCGGCCCCGACGGCAACATGGTCCTCAAGGACCCCGGCGAGATCATGGGTTTCATCTACAATCCCGACATCCCGCAGCGCGACGGCCGCTACAAGATCGTCCTCGAGATCCGCTATAACCCCGACGCCAACGAACCGGGCGGATTCTATCTCTACCACTCCCGCGACGGGCTCAAATGGCGCCGCGACCCCCAGGGGCCGATCCTTCAGCGGACCTACAACCACATGCTCTCCTACGAACCCGAGCCGCAGGCCCTGGCCGCCACGCGCGCCTTTCAGTGGGAGAATGCCGACCATTTCCAGGCCTCCGGCATGGGCGACACCAGCATCTTCCAGTATGACACCGTCCTCAAGAAATATACCTGCTCGGCCAAGTTCAACATCTACATGCCCCGGCAGGAATTTGACCGGCTCGGCATCGCCCGCGACGCCAAGCTCCGCCTGCGTCTGCGGGCATTCCTGGAAAGCGACGACCTCATCCACTGGACCCCGCCGCGGTTCATCCTTTATCCCGACAAGCACGATGCCCCCGATTGCCAGATATACGGCCACATGGGCTTCCCCTACGAGAGTATGTGGATCGGCATGATTCGCGTCATGCACCTGATTCCCGCCGGTTTCAAGCAGGTAGACCTGCAACTGGCCTACAGCCGCGACGGCAGACACTGGTTGCGGCCCATTCACAGGCAGGCCTTCATCGCCCTGGGCGACGCCGATAGCTGGGAGGCCGACTACTCCTGCTACACGCGATTTCCACCGACGCTCGTGGGAGACCAGTTGTGGTTCTATTATTACGGCTCGCGCAACGGCGAAAGAGACCATCTGGACCGGTGGGGGCCGCTCGCCATAGGTCTGGCGAGGCTCCGCCGCGATGGCTTCGTCTCGCTCGACGCCGC
>DSDB01000506.1 GCA_011057845.1 Phycisphaerales bacterium
CGACGGTTCGCGCTGTAGTGATAGTTGCCCTGCTCATTGCTGAGCCAGGCACAACGGCCCCCGCACCAGCACTGACAATCCGTGAGCCTGAGCATAACCGGTCCGCGGAGGCCCTTCGGCAGGAAATACCACGCCTGATCGGCAACAGCGTACTCGGTGCGGGCGGCATGAACGGCGCCGGGCGCATCAAGGGTGTCCGCCCGGGGCACGCCGCGGTCAAAGGAACCTACGACGATCGGACCGGCGACAACAATCCCGGCCAGGGCGGCCGCCAACGCCGTCTTGCTCGTAAGGGCTCCTGCCAGGGATACCCCCCAGCCGACCTTCAAGCCGGCCGCCGTTATGCAGACTTGCTCGCCCGCGGCCTTTGTGCCGGCCGTCATACGGCCGAACAGGCCCAGGGCCAGGGCGAGCGACGCCCTGCCCAGACCCCGCCGGGAGAGTTGGCGGGCCAGGGATTTCTTGGCCCGCATGAAGAGCATCCGCGAGGCGAATTCGCTCCTGCCCAGGATGCCCGCAATCTCACTGTACGGCAGCTCTTCATAGCACCGCAGGGAGATGACCCGGCGGTGCTCCGGCGTCAGGGCGGCCATGGCGGACGACACCGTCTGCCGCAGTTCGCCGCTGATCAACTGCTCCAGGCCGCCCCCCGCGTTGTCCTCGAGTGCCCGCCCGGCCGATTCGACAGGGACCTGTCTGCGGCGACGCTTGTGATCGACGGCGTCCCGGGCATTGTTGCCCGCCATGCGGAAGAGCCAGGGCCAGAAACGGTCCGCCTTTTCCAGTTTGTCGAGGAACTTGAACATCTCGATCATCGTCTCCTGAAGGACATCCTCCGTTAGATGGTCACAGAGCGTGATTCGACCGACGTAGGTCCGCAGCCGCCGGCGTGCGAGGTCCGCCAGCACCTCGGCGCATGCCTTGTCGCCGCCGAGAGTCCCCCTGAGCAGAGGTAAATAATCGTCCGCGACGTCCATCCGATTTCACGCTGTCCATGACCATGGGTGCATAATTCCTTTAACTTACTACAGGCCATCTTCTTCATCCAGCACAAACCGCCCGCACATTTCCACAAGCCCCGCCGACCGATCCGTGGGGCTCATCCGGGACCGAGATCGGCAACACGATGCCAATGGCCTCGCCGGCCATTATTGCCCAAGCCGTCTGACGGGTACACGGCAGCACAGTTCAGCCACATTGCGCACGCCCAGTTTCTTAAGAATCCGGCAACGGTGTGCTTCGATAGTCCGCCGGGAACGTTTCATCGCCAGAGCGATTTCCCCGCTGCCCTTGCCTTCGAGCACATGGCTCAGCACCTTGTGTTCGATGCGGGTCAGCGGCTTCATCGTTCGCGACAGGCCTTCAGGAAATTGCCCCAGGGCCGCCCGAACCGTGGGAAGCACGACACGCACATCGGCGTCCTCTTCTATGGCCTCGAACGCCCCGCCCTTCATGGCCAGTACCGTCGCGGCTATGTCGCTTCTGGGCGTGCGCACGATCACCGGCAGACATGGGCATATCTTCAGGACCTCGCCAATGAGCGTGATGGCATGCATATCCGGCAGTTGGGAATCCGTGATAAGGACGTCGCAAAGGCGGGTTCGGAGTTCCTGCAGGCATGAATGCCCGTCGATAAACCCCACGCACAAGACCCCATCGCCGGCCAGAGACTCCTTCATGAGATGGGCCATCCCCCTCTCTTGCTCGGCGACGTAGACAATAGGGCCGGACTTGTCCTGCATAAGCCTCCGTGAAATGTGAGTCCATTCTCACTGCATCCCGGCCGCCTTGCCGGGAGTCATGGGAGGCGGCCCCGACTCCGGCCGCACTCGCCACAGCCGGCAAAGGGCCGCAACTTGCCCCAAAGGCGGATGTGCGGGCTGATTCGTAACGGACTTTCTTTGATTTTTTGCCGCGGGCGTGGTTTCGCCTATTGGGCGGCCCAGCCGCGGTGCCCCAACCCAAGGAATCCGCCTCCCTTCTTGACAACGGCCGCGCCATGCCTGTAGACTGTCGCCGTTGACGCATCCGGTAACGTCTATGTCAGCGACGACGGCAACAACCGTATCCAGATGTTTGTGCCGGTGCCGGAGCCGGCGAC
>DSDB01000003.1 GCA_011057845.1 Phycisphaerales bacterium
GGCTCGGCCGCGTCAAGGTCGATACAAAAGAACGCCCGCGTGCGAAAGGCGGGGTTCTCGGCGACGACCTGTCCGCTCGACGAGCCGCTGGGATACATCCCCTCGTCGTACAGTACGACCCACATATCCCGCTTGGCCGCTCCCTCGATAGCCGTTCGCATGAACCGCAGCATGTTGTCGCTCATCCATCCGATACTCCTGGGTAGCCCCGCTCGCGGGTGGATGACGAAGCCATAGACTCCGTGCGCGGCAAAATCGTCCATCTGTCGCAGGATTTCCGCGTCGGTGAGGTTGTCGTTCCAGAACCAGAACGGCGCCTGTGAGAACTCGCGTGCCGGTTCTCGCCACGAGTCCATCAGGGCCGACCATTGTCCGTTACCCTGTATACGCCTGCCGGCTCCTGCGGCCACTGACGGCAGGAGCCACGCCCCGAGCCCGGCTCCGGCGGCCCCCAAAAACGTCCGTCTGTCCATATCACCTCCAACACTACCATCGGCGGGCAACGCACCATCTCCGCCGTCTCAGTCTGGTGTTACGCGGCGCCAGGCGGCCCGTCGTCCGTCTGGTCGGCGGATGGGTCTCTGCTCAAGGCCGCCGCCAGCGCGAATGCGACCCACAGGCCGCTGAGGACTACCAGAACCGCCGCGATGACGACCGCACTTACTATAGCCATATCATGCCACCTCGACTTTTCGGCTTCGATCCAACGCATGCCCGACACCATAGGCAGCCATCGACGCCGCCAGAGCCGGTACGATGATAATCGGCGTCTGCATGAACGACGCCTTTACGAAGATCGCAATCACGCCCACCAGAGCGGCCAGTGTCCCGACGGCCATCGACAGCAACCCCGCCAGCGGCCGCGGGCGGTCCAGCAGCAGGCCCGCCAGCAGCGACGGCAATATCGCCGACGCCCATATCGTGTAGCATATCAGCAGCCCCTCGATAATGCTCGGTACCATCGGGGAGACCACCGCCGCGATGATCGCCATGACAATCGTTGCTACCCGGCCGGTACGAAGGGCCCTGTGATCGGCCCCCCGCTTCGACTTGGGCGCCAGGTCTCGGGCGAAGGCCACGGCCCCGGCGTTGAGCAGCGCGTCCAGGCTCGACATGACCACGGACACCAGCGCCAGCATCATCAGTGTGTAACCGGTCGGGGGTACCGCATCGCGGACGAGCACCAGCAACACGTGGTCCTCGATTACATCCGGCGAGACCCTGCCTCGGGCCGCAATGCCGATAGCCGCCATAACAGTGAACCAGGCGACACTGTAGAGGCCCGCCAGTATGAACCCCCCGCGGCTGACCCGGACCGACTGCGACGCCAGCGCCCGGTTCGCATAAGGAGGGATAAGCGTTTCGCCCAGCAGAAAGGCGGTCAGCAGGCCGGCGATCTTCCATGCCGAGGCATTCTCCCAGCCGGCGCGCGTCGCGGCCAGGGCCTCCCGCGCGAACGTCGCAGAACCGCCGTCGATCTGAAAGAACACAACCAGAAGCACCACCGGCAGCAGGATAGAGAACAGAACGAACTGAAAGGAGTTCGTCAGAATGCTGGCCCGAAGCCCGCCGCTCGTCGTATACAGCGCCGCGACGCCTACCAGCAGAGTGGTCGAGGTCCACCGCGGCAGCCCCAGGGTATTCTGTACAATCTCGCTGCCGGCATAGACCATCACGGCGGCCAGGAACACGCAGATGCCGACCGAGACCACGCCGGCAAACAACTGGCATCGCCGGTCGTACTTCTGCCCGATGGCGTCGCCCAGTGTATGGCAGCCCTCCATCGCCCTCAATCGCGGCGCCACGAGCATTCCCACCACGATGTTCTGCAGGGCGTAAGCCAGCCCGATGCCCAGAAACAGGAATCCGGACTGGAATCCCTTTCCCACGAATCCGACGGAGAATCCCGGCCCGACGTATGCGGCGGCCAGACTCCCGAAGACCAGCGGCAGTCCGATTCTCCGACCCGCCAGGGAAAACTCCCGGAATTGGCGCACGGCCCGCGTGCGGAACGCGACCCACGCCAACACCCCGACAAAACCGGCCACAACGGCCGCCGATCCGACTGAAATCACTGCCCACGCACCCCGATAAGAGACCC
>DSDB01000414.1 GCA_011057845.1 Phycisphaerales bacterium
ATATTATGGCGCAGACGATACGTGTAGAGCGCGGCGCCGGGACGAACGACAACGCCCGCGAACGTCTCGACACTCATGCGGGTGGGCTGTCGGCGGATCCTCAGCCGCAATTGCGGAGCCGGGGCCTCGTAGCGATAAGCGTACTGCACGGAGTTGATCTGCTCGCCCTTGAGCCAGTCTCCGAGGGTCCGCGGGGTGATGGACTTGAGACCGGTGGCGGTGATGGCCCCGGCATCAAGCGAGGCGGCCACCTGCACGGCCAGACGTCCCTTCTGAGGGGGATAGGACAGGGCCTGCGGATCGATGTAGGTGATCTTAGGGACATCGAAATCGTCGAGGGCGATATCCCGTTTGCTGAGGACCAGGGCCAGTTGCGTCTCGGCGCACCCCTCGCGGAGTTTCACGTGGACGATCCGGCGGCCGTCGGCGGAGCGTTCGTAGTACTTCTCCACCGCCGATCCGACGACGCTGAGAAGTTCATACCCGGACGGCAGCTCAAAGGCGGCGCCGAAGATGCGGCCCCGCTCGGCCTTGAGGGAGGCCTGGACGAGCAATTCGGCGCGGTCTTTGTTGATGCGTATGAGCTGGTCGAGGGTGATCTGCGGCTCGACGGCGGGCCGATCCATCTCCAGACGCAGTGAAAACGGGCGATACGGCCAATAGTAGCAAGCGACCGGCCGGCCGGCCTCGGCCGCAACAGCCGGGGCAGCACCGGGCGCCGGCAGATCCATGCGTCGGGCGCCTTGTGCGTCGGCGATCCTCACCGCCATGCCGTCGACGGCGTGCAGGGTCACCGTTCCGCTTTCACGGCTGACGCCGTCGGCACGGACGAGTTCCAGTTCAGCCGGCCGGCCGAAGACCGGCAGGTCGGCAAGCCATCGCAGTTGGAGTTCACAGGTCTGCCTGGCGGGACGGTGCAGCCGGACCTCAATAACGTCAAATCGACGCCCATCGACCGTCCGCTCGGCAACCCGGCTGAAATCGCCGAGATTGGCGCCGGTCAGCGCCGTCAACGTGGCGTCCGTCGGCAACAGGATGGTAAACCGGTCCTGCTGCCCGGCGGCAAAGGTGTATTTGATATTAGTGACGCCGAGCATCGCCCAATGGAAGGCGTAGACATCATGGGTGCACTCGGCCGAGAGGGTCTGATCGGCGGCCCCGCCGCCTGCCTGAGGCGCCCATCGCAGGGTGATGCGTCGAGTCAGGCCCAGGCCGACGGCCCACGTCTTTCTCCCATCGATAGTCTGGGAGGCCAGTATGCCGTCGAGGCCCTCGATCTCCGGGACAAGGCTGTCGTCAGGCAGGTGGATCTGCATGAGGGCGCCCGGCAGCGGCGGCAGGGAAAAGGCCGCGGAACCGCGTTGGCCGAGCCATTCGGGTCTGGCCAACGCCTTGACGGTCAGACGGCCGGTGTGGGGGCCATCGAGCATGACAAGGTTGCCCTTGGGGCCTACGTGGACCTGTATGGGCTGCCCGCCAAAGGCCGCTTCGACGATGGCCAGATCCGCCACGGGCAGGTTCAGGACGACGGGCCCTCGCCCGAAGATCCGCACATCGGCCGCCAGCGACAGGTCCAGTCGCTCCTGGCCGACGACGATGGTGTACCGAACATCGGCCAGCGAGATATCAACGCCGGGTGAGATACCATCGATGCGGTCTTCAGGATGGGCCTGGTTCCACAGTTCGATGAAGCGATCATACGGAACAAGGACCTTGCTCGTGGTTGCCGCCAAGGTGGGATCGCCCTGGTAAGGCGCTATGAGGGTCCCACTGGGTGAACCGTCCGCTTGGGGCTCGGCGGCGCGTGTACTACTTGCGAGCACGGCAAGAACAAGCACGACCGCGGCTGGCGACTGCAACGGGCTCGACACCCAATTCCGCAGGAAACCACAAACCTTGCGAAGCGGATACGCCGCCAAGTAGATGGGAATAAGGTGCACGGCCGCGGCGAAAGCCCCGTTGGCGGCCGGGGTCCAACCAGCGGACCAGATCGCCACCAGCGACGCCGCGAACAATGTTGTCATGACAAGTGCCACACGACGCCGCGCCGGTTGGCGGAACATGGCGATTCCTACGCCGAGAATCATCA
>DSDB01000423.1 GCA_011057845.1 Phycisphaerales bacterium
AGCATCCCCTGCGTCCGGCTGTCGCGATAGTGATAAGGGGGCTCGATGAGCCTGCCTTCGGCGTCGAGGAGGCCGAAATCTACGCCCCAGGTGTCAATCCCGATGCCCACAGGAGGGCTCTGCGTCGCCTTGGCAGCCTTGCCGATGCCGGTCTTGACCTCCGCCAGCAGCCGGTCGAAATCCCACCGCAGGGTCCCGGCCACGTCAACGGGTCCGTTGGCGAAGCGGTGAATCTCCTTGAGAGTCAGCCTGCCGTCGGCGACCTCGCCCAATATGACCCGGCCGCTCTCGGCACCGAGGTCCACGGCGATATACGTCCTGGTTTGTGGCATGATTTGCGTCCTCGACAAGGGTTTCCTGCGCGACAGGCGCCACTACGTGGCGATGGATGAACCGCCGCCGATATCGAGAAAACGCCTTTATAAGCCACACACGCGGCCGTTGCAACAGGAAATGCACCGTCGGCGCCGTTGGAGGGGGTGAAAACGCCGAATCTCATCCGTCGCCGCGACAAGCGTCTGTCCACGTCGCGCAGCAGCTCCGGGCCGATGATCCCGAGGGGTTCGGTCGCCCTACTAGCCGACAACAACGCTGTCCGGCTGGAATCGCTTCTTGGCCTGGCCGATGAGGTAGAAGCTGCCGGTGATGAGGATGAGGTCCTCCCGGCCGACCGCGCATTTGGCCAGTTGTAGGGCTTCGCCGAGGCTGTTGGCCGTCTGGCACATCTTGCCGCATACCTCGCCGTACATCTCCGCCAGATCCTGCGGCGAGACCGACTTGGGCGAATTGCTGCGCGTGAAAATGGCCTTGTCGGCTCCATACTGGAGCATCGAGAGCATCCCGCGGACGTCCTTGTCGCTGTTGCAGCCGAAGATGACGACCATGGAGTCGTAAGGGATGTTCTGGCCGACGGCCTGGATCAGGACCTTGATGCTCTCGGCGTTGTGGGCCGCGTCGATCATAACGCGCGGATCGTTGCAGATCATCTCCATGCGCCCCGGCATCGACACGCTGTGCAGACCGATGGCCGTCTTATCGTTGTCGATCTCGAAGCCTATCTCGCGGAGTTTGTCGAGCATGGCCAGCGCCAGACCGCAGTTGATCGCCTGGTGCTCCCCGTACAGGGGTACACGCAGGTGCTCAAACTTGCTGGTGGGCGTCGTCAGGCAGATGCGCGTATGGGGCCCGTGCTCCCGCGACGTCTCAAAACGAAGCGAAAAGTCGATATCCGTCCCGGTTACGCTCAGCGGCGCATCGACCGCCATCGCCTCGGACTTGAGGACCCGCATGGCGGCGGGGTCCTGGCTGACCGTCACAGCCGGGATGCCCTTCTTGAAGATGCCCGCCTTCTCCTTAGCGATGCAGTCCAGCGTCGCGCCGAGCTGGTTCATGTGATCCAGGCTCAGGCTCGTAATACCTACGACTTTGGGGGTAATCACGTTGGTGCTGTCCAGACGCCCGCCCATGCCCGTCTCGATCACCGCGATATCCACCTGCTTGTCCAAGAAGTGCAGGAATGCCAGGACCGTCAGTATCTCGAAAAAGGTCGGCGAGTCCGTCTTCGCCATCTTCTCGACCGGGGCATACAGACGATTGAGAAGCTCTCGCATCTCGGTCTGGGTGATCAACCGCGAATTCACCGCGATCCGCTCGTGGAGATGAACCACATGGGGCGATGTGTACAGCCCCACATCGTAGCCGTTGGCCTCGAGCATCCGCGCCAGCATGGTGGCTGTGCTGCCTTTGCCTTTTGTGCCGGCTATATGGACTGTATCGATTTTCTTGTGGGGATTGCCAACCAGCGCCAGCAAACGCTCCATCCGCTCGAGGCTGAACGTGGTCGTGTTGTAGCGCAAACGCTCCTGCTTCTCATAGTCCGTCTTCTCGAACAGGTACTTGAGGGCCTGATCGTAAGTCCGAAAAGCCTTTGTCTTGGACTTGAGGGGGGCTACTTTGGTGTTGCGTTTTGGCGTCTTCTTTACGGTCGTCTTCGTCGATTTAACCATGAACCGGGTATTATAACGGTCGGTTACAGCTAAGTCAATGGAATCCTTCACGAAGCCGAAAAGTAGGGCGTTG
>DSDB01000581.1 GCA_011057845.1 Phycisphaerales bacterium
CGATGGACGATGGACGACGTAACCGGTCCGTGTATAGACGCGGGTGATCCGCTGGCGCCGATAGGTCTGGAGCCGTTTCCGAATGGGGGGCGTGTGAATATGGGGGCTTTCGGCGGGACGGCAGAGGCAAGCAAGTCGTACTTCGGCGGGCCCGTCTGCGAGACGATTGTGGCCGGCGATATCGACGGCGATTGCCGGGTGGATTTTCGGGATATGTCGATACTGCTGCTGCGATGGCTGTGGAGCGATCCGCCGATCGTTCGGATCACGGCGCCGTTGCCCGACGAAGTGATCGGCCGGTATCAGGCGAATGTGCCGATCCTCATCGCGGCCGAGGCGGGCAACACGCGGGGAACGGTCGTGCGGGTGGAGTTCTTCATCAGCGGCCCGGAGGGTTATGAGGTCGGCAAGGTCGGTGAGGATACCGACGGCAGCGACGGCTGGTCATGCGGGTGGATCTGGTGGGGCGATTGGGGCCACCACCCGGAGGGCAGCTACACGGCAACGGCGGTCGCCACGGACGACAACGGCCAAAGCACCATCTCCCGGCCGGTCACATTCTACGTACACGGACCCAGATAGCGTCCGGCGAAGGCCCATGTGCCCGGTTACGGTAGGTCCAGTGGCCTGATGGCGGCGAGGCGGTCCTCGTAGAGTGTGTAATCGTAGCGGCTCAGCAGATCGGCCTTGACCCGGTCGAATGCGCGCAGACGCCTGTCGGCCCACAGCTTCCACTTGACGCGGTTGCGCGTCTGGTCGTCGAGCGTGGGCGGATCGCCGGCGTCCTTGTCCAGGACCTTGACGATGCGCCACTTGACGCTGTTGCCGCTGAAGAGGCCCTTGATGGGTCCGACGACCGTGTTGGGATCGGCCGCGAAGATCGGCTCGCCGAAGATGCCCTCGGCGCTGCGATAGGTATCGAAGGGCTTACTGTCCTTGTTGATGCTGTCGCGCTGCTTGACTTGCTCAAAATCCTTGCCCGCGTCGATGTGGGTCCGGGCGGCATCGGCGGCGGCGCGTGTGTCGAGCCATATCTGGTCGATCTTGACCTTTTCGCCGAGGCGGAATTCGTCCTTGTGCGCGGCGAAGTAGGCGTCGATCTGGCCGTCGTTGGGTTCGGCGACCGCCTGGTACATGTCCATTTTGGCCTTGCCGAGCAGGCGCATGTCCTCCTGTTGTTTGATCTGGGTCAGCAATTCGGGGTTCTTGTCGTAGCCTTTTGCCTCGGCTTCGACCACGAGGACGGGCAGCCGAAGGCCCTGATCGACGAACTGTTCAATGCCCTCGGGGGTGTTGAGGTCTTCCGGACGGCGCGGCGGGGCGATGTTGGTCAGGGCGTTGAACATGTCCAGCAGGGTGAACTTGCCGCCCTCAAAGGTGGCCAGGACCATGTCCTTTTCGGCCTGGGTCAGTTCTTCCTGGACCTGACGGACCATGACGAATTGCATGGCCCGCTCGATCTTGGGCTGTAAGAGCAGCCGCATGTGAATCCTGGCGGCCTTGGGGAAGTTCTCCGTTATCTTCTTGACCTTGACCCGTTCGTAGACCTGCTGGTAGTACATGTCCATGACCTGGCGGCTCTTGGCGCTCTGGAGGGTCACACGGGCGGCCGTCTCGTCAAGGCGGGGATTGGCCTTCATGGCGGCCTGGACCTCTTCTTCGGTGACGGAGACCTTGCCCTGGATGTAGTCGCCGATGAGCAGATTGACCAGCCGCCGGCCGCGGAAGTCGGTCATGGCGGTGCGGATCATCTCGTCGTTGAGGGCCCCGGCCTTGCGGGCGTCGAGGGTCATGGCCTTCTCCGCGACGAGTTCCAAGACGACGTCGCGGACGGTTAGCGCCCTGGCCCGCTCGACGTCGAGCCCATCATAGGGGCCGATCAACTCCATGTAACGCCTGACGACCTCGTCGCGGCTGATCTGGTACTCGCCGATGACGGCCAGGGTATTGGGGTCGGCCGGGGGTTGGGGTTTGTCGGCGAGGGTCTTCGTTTCGGTGGGTGCGGCCGGGGCCTCGGCGGCCCGGCCGCTGGGGATGGCAAGGAGCACGCAGGCGGTCAACACAACTCC
>DSDB01000207.1 GCA_011057845.1 Phycisphaerales bacterium
GCGACCGAGTCCAGGTCAAACACGCCCGTGGCGTGCGGGTATTCCCCCATCTTGGGTGGGTCCCCCGTGATGATGAGCACGTTGTTTAGCCCGATGACCGCGGCCCCAAGCATGTCCGATTGCATACCGATGAGATTGCGATCCCGGCAACAGACGTGCAGGATGGCCTCGATATCAGCGCTCTGCTGGATGCGGACGGCCGTGATCATCGGCGACATCCGGCTGCTGGCTCGCGGACCATCCGGTATGTTGATGGCGTCAATTCCGTGTTCGGCACAGAGCCGGGCCTTTTCAATCACGGGCCCGATGTCCAGGCCACGCGGCGGCGTAATCTCAATTGACGTGATCTTCTCGCCGGCGGCCAGTTTTGCCCCGATGCGGGATTTCTGCGGCAGGGGAACCGGTTCGACCGCCTGGGCGGCCTGGGCCGATGCGACCGTCGCCATGGACAGCACCCGCACCGATGAGACGGTGGCCCCGTGGAGAGGACGGACCGCCTTGATAATCTGTCCGATATGCTCGGGGGTCGTTCCGCAGCAACCGCCGATGATTCTCGCCCCCTTCTCAAAAAACCGTTTGGCGTACTCCGCCATATACTCCGGGGTGCACATGTAAAGCGTTCGGCCTTCGACATGCCGCGGCATACCGGCATTCGGCTGTACGCTGATGGGTTTGTGGGTGACCGACCGGATCAACTCGAGCGTGCTGAGCATCTCCGAAGGCCCCAGCGAACAGTTCAGGCCTACGACCGTAACGGTCGGTTCAGCGGCCAGACGTCCCATCGCGGCGGCGACCGGCTCGCCATAGATCGTCTCATTATCCTCATTGACGCTCATTTGCGCGACGACGGGCAGGTCGGTGCACTGCGAGGCCGCTTTGACGGCCGCCAGCAACTCATCCGTGCTGGAAAACGTCTCCAGGAGCAGGAAGTCCACCCCGGCCGCCGTCAGAGACTGTAGCTGGCGGGCAAAGGCGTCAACCGCCTGGTCAGCGGTCACAGGGCCGAAGTCGGTTAGTTCTACGCCGAGCGGCCCCACCGACCCGGCCACGAGGACGTCCTGGCCGGCCGCTTCTCTGGCGATCCGCACGGCGGCGGTGTTGATCTGTTCGAGGTTCTCCGCCAACCCGTAGCGGCCCAGTTTGAAAGCGTTGGCCCCGAAGGTGTTCGTCTCGATGAAGTCCACCCCCACATTCACATACGCCTTGTGAATCTCCAGCACCATGCCCGGCTGGCTCAGATTTAGCTCGTCGAAGCAACTATTGAGGAAGACGCCCCGTTGATAAAGCATCGTTCCCATGGCCCCGTCGCCGATGAGAACCCCCTGTTGCAGGCGTTTCAAGAAAGTGTCGTTGGATGTCATATTGCCTCCTGGCCGCCAATCTGCGCCGTCGGCCATGAAGATACCACAAAACGCCGCAAAGGTAAGGGGTTCTTCCGACAAATCCGTGCAGGCCGTTGGGCAAAGGAGCGGGCGCGCGGGGTTGGGGTCACTCCGCGTTCATCGCGATGCGAAAGCCGTTGTTGCCGTATCGCAGATGGGGCACATCGTGCTTTCGACGGGCCACGCGGACATCGAACGCCGAGTCGCCCCAGGCGCCGCCGCGGACGATGCGGGCCGTTCCGCTGGACGGACCCGTTGGGTTCTCGGATGGGCCCGACCTGTAGTAGGAATCCAGATACCAGTCGTTGCACCATTCCCGGACGTTGCCGGCCACGTCGTGCAGCCCGTAACCGTTGGCCGGGAAACCGCCCACGGGGGATGTGAAGGGTCTTATGCCATCGTCCCAAGCCGGGTGGAAGGTGCGGGTGGGGCTGCGGTCGTAATCGTAGTCCGTGGCGCTGTAGTAATTGGCCTGGCTATGGGTAATGGTGTCGCCCCAGGGGAATCGCTTGCCCACAAGGCCGTCACGGGCCGCGTATTCCCACTGTGCCTCGGTCGGAAGACGCACGCCGTTCGGCAGCGGATAGATCGGTAGCAGCGTCGTGCTGTCGTAGCAGGGCTGCTTGCCCAACCGGCCGCTGAGCCAGTTGCAATAGGCGGCGGCCCCATACCA
>DSDB01000568.1 GCA_011057845.1 Phycisphaerales bacterium
CTGCAAGGGTACGTCGTGGTGACCAACAACAGCGGCGAGGACTACGAGAACGCGCAGGTCCGCCTGATCGTCGGTCAGGTGCACCTGCTCGATGAGATCGCCGCCCTGGCCCGGCGGCAGTACCCCTACGACCGGCCGGGCATGCCGTTGCCCTCAGCCCGTGCGGGCGGCGCTGCGCCGGTTGCAACGATGATGAGGCGGGAAATGGTGCAGGTCGACAAGCTCGCCGCGGCGCCCGCAAGGGCCAGGGAGGTCGTCAAGGAGGGTCTCAGCGAGTATTTCCTCTATACAATCGAGGGGACCGAGACGATCCCGACGGGCTGGTCGAAACGGTTGGCCAGCTTCGAAGCCGATGAGGTCCCTGTGATCAACCTCTACAAGTACGAGCCGCAGCGCTACGGTGATGCCGTGGTGCGGTTCCTCAACTTCAAGAACGACACCAAGCACAAGCTGGGCCAGACCCCGATTCCCGGCGGCCTGCTGAAGGTATATCGGGATGTGGACGACGCCGGGCACCTGTCGTATACGGGCCAGGCGTCGTTCAAGTACATCCCCGTCGACCAGGACGTGGAGTTGAACCTCGGGGCAGTCCGCGATGTCGTCGTCGAGATGAAGGAGATGGACTTCAAGTCGGAGAACTATACGTTCGATTACCAGCGCAACATCAGCGGCTGGGATGAGCTGCGGACGGTGGAGGCGACGGTCAAGAACACGCGGGATGTGCCGGCGAAGATCGAGATTCAGCACAACTTGCCGACCCAATACTGGGACCTGACGCCGGGCGGCGACTACGACGCCTACGAGAAGGTGGACCTCGATACGGTGAAGTTCACGCTGACGCTGCAGCCCCGCTCCGAACGCAAGTTCTCGTGCGTGGTGCGGACATACCACGGCGAACGGCAGCGTAATTGGCGGCCGTAGCCCATGAGCGGCGGATTACACGGATGGCACAGACAGATGAAGAGCGGACAGGGCAAGCATCTTTCATTTTGTGAACGTCCCCCTCGGCGGAGGCAATCCGGGCGGCCAGACCGGGCCTCCTTTGTGCCAAGGGCTTTTATCTGAAGGACACCACCCGCTGTCTGTTGGCCTTGGTCAGGTGAACGATTCTTGATTGGTTGCGGACCGTGACGCTGTGTTTGCCCAGAAACGCGGGGATGATGGCCCGGCCGTCGGCGTCAGTCCTGGTCTTTGCGTTGGTCCACCATTGGTTGTAGATGAGGTCTCGGTAGGCATCGGCGGCAGGCGTGGCCGTCCAGTCGCGCCGGTAGAGGGAAGACTGGGCAATCCAGTTGGCCCCCTCCCAGAAGCCCCACATGAGGATGCCCTCGACGGCCGGGTGGGCGAAGCAGATGCGATAGTAGTCCGTGATGGCCCGGGCCTTGGCCTGTTCCTGTTCGTCGGTGAGGCGGACGTCTCGTTTGCCGTAAACGCTGGAGCGCTGGCCGGGGAAGTTGAACTCCGTGACGCGAATGGGCAGACCGGTCCTGGCAAGCTCGTCGAGGGCCCGGCGCAGCGCCTGTGGGTCGAAAGAGTCGCCGTGAAGGTGGCCCTGGACGCCGATGCCATCGATGGCGGCCTGCTGGGCCTGGAGGGTGCGGATCTGCTTGAGGTAGTCATCGAGGCGACGGCCGGTCAGGATGTCGTAGTCGTTGAGGTACAGGATGGCGTCAGGGTCGGCGGACTTGACCCAGGAGGCCATCTGGTGGGTGATTTCGGGGCCGAGGCGGTCCTCGTAGTAGTTGGCGTGGATCATTTCATTGTTAAGGTCGTACTCGGCGAAGCGGCCCTTGTAGCGGGCGGCGATGGTGGTGGCGCGGTCATGGAGGACCTGACGCAGGTCGGCGTCGTTGAGTTCCTTGACCCAGGGCTGGACCCGGTTGGGGATGCCCCAGAAGATATTATGGCCGCGAAGCGGGATATCGTGGGCCTCGGTCCATTCGAGGATGGCGTCGACCGTGGCGTAGTTGACCTGGCCGCGGCGGGGCTCCATGTCGTGCCACTTGAGGGCGTTTTCCGTGACGGCGGCGTTGAAATTGGCCAGGAAGGTCTC
>DSDB01000680.1 GCA_011057845.1 Phycisphaerales bacterium
ACAGCCGCGACGATAATGACAACCATCAGCATCGCGATGAATATGAAACCGCCTTGTCGCCGTAAGTGGTTCATTCCGCCACCGCCTGCCCGGGGGTTCGGGCGAAGAAGACGTGGGAATTAACGAACTTGTCCTGCACGTGTCCCTGGGTCTTCTGCCGAATGGACGTGGACACCGCCAGCGTCGGAGCCTTCACGCCGGGGAGCAGCCTCCATCGAACGGCCAGACCGGGGAGCCGCCACGAGCCGGTCACGACCGGTTCACCCTCGGCCGCCGTCCTTGCCAGACGGCGCATAAGACCCTCGGCCAATTCATAGGAGACGACGCTGTCGCCGATGTGAATGATCGGGAAGTGGCCGTCCGCGCCGAGTTCCACCGACCGGGCGGCGGCAACGTCGTCTCGAACATGCGCGATCATATCGAGACACGCGGTGTCCTCCTGCACGGCGCGTATGCCTCGCGGGA
Organism: Phycisphaerales bacterium; assembly: GCA_011057845.1. GTDB lineage: Bacteria > Planctomycetota > Phycisphaerae > Sedimentisphaerales > Anaerobacaceae > UBA2266. The sequence goes on from DSDB01000680.1 coordinate 466, forward strand.
CGTCCTGCGTGAAGATCACATAAATGCCCGCCGTCGCAAGAAACAGTGCGGGCACCACGACCAGAATGGTCAGCGTCTCAACGAGCAGATAGCCGTGTCGTCTTCTCATGGCGCTAGACGCCCTTATCCAGTTGCGTGACATATCGGCCATGGCGCAGTGTCACGGTACGGTTGTAGCTGGCGGCCGTGGCGCTGACGTCAACGCGCGTCAAACCCTGCCACGGTCCCCTGCCTTCGGCGGTGGACAACTCGCAGACAACGTCCGGCCACAGCTCCTCGGCCAGGGCGGCGTCGAGAGGCGCGCCGGTGGCGGTGATACTGTCGAGCTGCGCCCGTGCGGCCGCCGTACACTGTCGACGAACGTGCTGATAGTGGTTGAACCGCCCGAAGCCGTCGATCGACACCGCCAGGCCGGCGATGAGGATGCTCAGCGTCGCCAGGGAAAAGGCCAGCTCGATGAAGATGGCCCCGCGAAAGCGACGGTGGCCCAGAGATCGTGTTCGTATGTCGGATGTCATGGCACAATGAAATTCGCAAGATAGGTGATGAACGCCACGGATGGCGAGAAGATGGCGAATATGACGAAAGCCACAACGCATCCCATGGCCACGGTGGTGCACGGCCAGAGGATGAACCGGACCAGGTTGGCCCGGTAGCTGTAGTTGGTGCGGTAGAATGTCTCAAGCGTCTCCAGGACCATCGGCGTGTTGCCCTGATTGACGCGGGTATCCAGGGCCCAGGCCACCGGTGAGCCGATGCCACAACGAATCGCTGCATCCGAGACGTTCTCACCCGCCTGTACGCAGGAGAGCCACTTCGAGATTCTGCGGCGATACCGTTCATTGACATCCATCTCACGGGCCGTCGCGATGGCCTGATCCACGGTAGCGCCGGCCCGAAGCGACATCCGCAGGGCCTCCACCAACTGCAACGTGGACTGATTCCGCTCGAACCAGCGGCTCAGCGGCAGGTGCCATTTGATGCAATCGCCCATGCGGGATAGCAGATAGGGTGCCCCCGGGCGACGCGGCCGCAGCCGCGTATCAATCCACAACGCGGCGGTCGTCAGCAGCGCCAAAAGGATGACAAACAGCAGGAGCGCCCCCGAACCGTCGTAGAACCACCCCACAATGTGAAACAGCAGCTTGGTTGGCGCCGGCAGAACGATATCGCCGCCGGACAAATCCTCCCAGACATGCTTCATCCGCGGCAGGACGAAGGTCCCCAGGCCGATGACGACGAGTGTAATGACGATGAAGAGCAGGGCCGGATACCACACATGGACGGGATTGAACCGGCGCTTACGGTTGGCCGTCTCCATCAGATCCGCCACGATACACTCGAACGCCTGGGACAGTTGGCCCGTCTGCTCGGCCGCTGCGACCTTGGCTACGGCATGGCTCGGGCAGCCCGGATAGGCGTATCGGATCGCCTGGCTGAGGGGATAGCCCTGAACAAGCCACTGCTGCAACCCTCGCAGAATCCTGGACCTGCGATCCGAGCGATCTCCGGCTGCCGTCTGAAGCGCCATCGGCAATGGCAGGTTCTGCCGAATCGCCCCGCCGATCGTGGTCAGGACGTA
>DSDB01000310.1 GCA_011057845.1 Phycisphaerales bacterium
CGGGCGTGAAATCCGTTGCGGCCGGGCTGAACGAAGTCGGCGTTGACCCCCACGGGCGAGGCCACCACCGGCAGCGACGCGGCGAAGTATTGCAGCACCTTGAAGCCGCACTTGCCTTGCGTGAAGCGATTGTCGGGCAACGGCGCCAGGCCGATATCGGCCGTGGCCAGATCGCCGTGCTGTGTCTGCTCGGACCAGGGCCTCTTCTCTATCGCCAGATGGTCGAAGCCAAGAAACTCGTCGCACACGATTCGCAGTACAAGACGCTCGAATTGGCGGCCGAGTTGCTCCAGCGCCGGCCGGATCCCCGCCAGGTAGCCGAGTGTACTCTTACTGCCGATCCAGACGAGCCGAACACAGTCGCCTCGATCGTCGCCCGCGGCGGCACGATAAGGGGCGACGTCCAGCCCCGTGGGCACAACATGAACATTCGCGTTGAACCGCTGCGCGTGCTCGGCCAGATAGCGGTTGCCCGCGATGACCGTGTCCGCCAGGGCAACCGTGCGGCGAAATGGCGCAGCATGGGAGCGGCTGGTGCGGTCGGGCCGGTGCGGACTGTACATGACCGCATCGTCGAAATCATAGATGATCCGCCGCGCAGCACCTCGCAACGCCCAGGCATCCAGGAGATTGAGCTTCTTCTTATGCAGCAGGACGGCATCGAAGTCGACCGCTCGCCCGAAGAGCCGGCGCCGGGCCCAGAACGTCTTCGGCAGCCGGGCGACTTCCGCGTCAATCCGGTTATCCCGCAGAAGGGGCAGATAGACGCCTATCCGTTGGCGGAAGCTGGGTCGCGTCGGATTGTTGCTGATGACGAGAATTCGCATGGCGTGCCCGGCCGCGTGGCGGCCTCAGAGGACGACACAGTACGGCGCATCGTATCGCCCCTTGTCCAGGATATCCATCATTCGGGCGGCCTGCCTGCGGCAGTTGAACTCCGCATGGGCCCGCGCCATGCCCGCCGCGGCAATCTGCTCGCGCGGACCTTCGTGGGCGAGATACCAGCGGACCAATTCAAAACATTCCTCCGCCGTATCGAAGTACTTCACATGGACGCCGTCTTCGAACAACAGATCCGCCTCCGGCACCCGTCGGGCCAATGTGAAGGCCCCGCAGGCAACATAATTCATCAGACGGTCGGAATGGTAGAGCCGCACGTCGTTGGCCGCATTGATGTTGACGCCGATGCGAGCCCCGCTGATGGCCCGGAAATAGTCGATGCCCTCGACCCGCGGGATGCCGAACGCCCCGTAGACACGCGCGCCGGGATACTCTGAGATCGCCTTGACCAGGTTATACCGCTCGTTATTGCGGTCCAGCCGCGTATGCTCGGGTTTGCCGGTGAAGATCAGGTCGCACCGCCACCGGGCGTCCACCTCGTAGCGGTACTGGATATCAGGGTCGCAGAGGTCCGGCAGGAACGCACAGCATTTCACGCCGGCGTCCTTGTAGGTCTGGAGGAACCGGCCGGCACTGGTGTTGACGACGACATCGAGTTGGGCGGCGATGGCCAGTCTGGGTCTGTTCGCCTCGGGAAAGGGGTCCTCGTCGCGCCCGACGAAGACGGCCTTGGGGGCGGCCTGGCGCATGAGCGAAACAGCCCGCGCATCGAGCGTCTTCATACTGTAAACGAAGACGACGTCCGGTCCGTAGTTCTCAATCTGCTCGCACAACAGGCGATCCGTTGTCTTGCGCGCAAAGGTCTCGGCAAATCGCTTGCTGGGAAAAGGACTGACCTGCCTGAGCACATCGCCGTAGCTGAACCGCTGGACGTCATGGCCCAGCCGCAGGAGGCCCTTGAACCACATGCGGGGCTGGAAACGGATGGCTTTGGGGGAGTCATCCTTGAAGTTGGCGGTCATGAATATCTTCCTGCGGCCGGACACCCCATGCCCCTGCAATATGCTTGTGTGAACCCAGTGTTTATTATCGGAACACCCCGGCCCGCCATCCAACTGCGGCGGACATCGGCGGCCCCATAGCGGCCGTTACTATATCAGCCGGCATGGAGCCGGACAAGCAGGATTTGGCCGGCCAGCCGGCCCC
>DSDB01000396.1 GCA_011057845.1 Phycisphaerales bacterium
AAACGAGGTGTATCAACCGGCGATGAACGTCGAGGTGCTTACTCAAGGCCCAATTCAATGTACCGAGGCTTATCTATGCGCCGAACTAACCTTGAACGCAAGAATATTATCGGTACTTTGGTTCTATCGGCGGGAAACGCCATTTTTCGTAAAAAACCTTGACAGAAAGTACGTTTCCCATTAAGGTTTACGGGTTTCGGCGCAAGCGTTTTCAGGGCTGCTATCACGGAAACATAGTTTGGAGGTTTTTTGTGGCTAAAGAGTTGGCACGTGAATTGATTAACGCAGGCGTCCATTTTGGCCACGGCGTGAGCCGGTGGAATCCCAAGATGGCGCCGTATATTTTCGACAAGCGCGGAAATATACATATTATCGACGTCAGGAAGACCCTTCGGGGTCTGTTGATCGCCCGCAAGCTTCTTGCTCAGATTGTATCTGAGGGCAATGACGTCGTCTTTGTTGGGACCAAACGTCAGGCGCAGAAGGCCGTTCAGGCGGCCGCCGAGAAATGCGGCATGCACTATGTGTCGACCCGCTGGCTGGGCGGCATGCTCACGAATTTCCGGACGATCCGATCGCGGCTTCAGCACCTTGAGCAGCTGGAGGCCATGCAGGAGAGCGGCCAGCTCGACGCCGAGAGCAAGAAACAGGCCTCGCGCCTCAAGCGGGAGATGCGCAAGATTCGCAGCAACCTGCAGGGTGTCCGCCAGATGTCTCGCCTGCCCGGCGTCGTCGTGGTGGTCGATGCCCGCAAGGAGTACCTGGCGTTGCGGGAGGCAAGGAAGCTGGGCCTCGCGACCGTCGCGGTGCTCGACACCGATTCCGACCCCGACACCGTCGATGTGGCCATCCCCGCCAACGACGATTCGATTCGGGCCGTCGCGCTGATCCTCGATGATCTGGCCGACGCCGTTTCGCTCGGCAAGACCCTGACCCCAACGGCGCGAGAGGCCAGACAGCCGGTCAAGCGGGTCCGTTCCCGCCGCCCGACGCTGGCGCGGGCCGACGATGACACGGCCGCTCCCAGACGCTCCGCCGAAGCCATGACATCGGCGCCCCCCGAGTCGTCCGAAGCGGCCGGCTCGACGGTCGCCCTGGAGCCGCCGACGGTCGAATGACCCGCCGCGGCGATGCGCAACGAGCGATATGACCCGAGCGATGGAAACACTCGGTACGTTCCCATGCGGGGACTTTTCGACTCAATGAAACCGATTACCGCCCCCGGCAAGCAGCACAGAACAGGAGCATGATATATGGCCGATATTTCAGCCGCCGACGTAATGAAACTGAGAAAGATAACGGGCCAGGGAATGATGGACTGCAAGGCCGCCCTGAACGAATCCGGCGGCGACGTCGATAAAGCCGTCGAGATACTCCGCCGCAAGGGTCTGGCCACAATGGCCAAACGCGCTGAGCGGGAGACCTCGGAGGGTCTGGTGATTACACGGGCCGCCGGCGACGGCAGGACCACCGTACTGGCGTGCTTGTGCTGCGAGACGGATTTCGTCGCAAAGAGCGAGGATTTCAAGGCCGCCGCGGCGACCATGGGCGAGTATGCGATGGCCTGCACGCAGGACGAGGGCGCCCAGAACCTGGCCGAAACCCAGCTCAAGGGCAAGAGGTTCGCCGATCTGCTGACGGAATTGGTGAGCAAGACCGGCGAGAAGACCCTCGTAGGGGATTACGCCAAATTCACACTGAGCGGGCCGGGCCTGATCACGACGTATATCCATTTCAACGGGAAGGTCGGCGCGATGGTGCAGATCGACGCTGACAGCGAGGCCGTGTCGGGCAGTGAGGCCATCAAGAAAGTCGCGGCGGACGTCGCCATGCATATCACCGCCGCCAAGCCCCTGGCGCTCGACCACAGCGGCATCGACCCTGATATCGTGGCCCGCGAGAAGGCCATTTTCGCCGATCAAATCAAGGGCAAGCCCGCGGAGATCGTCGACAAGATCGTTGAAGGCAAGATGAAGAAGTTCTATGCGGAGAACTGCCTGCTGGATCAGCCGTTCGTCAAGGACGACAAGAAGAGCGTCGCCGAG
>DSDB01000522.1 GCA_011057845.1 Phycisphaerales bacterium
CATCCTGGCGCAGCGGCTCATTCGCAATATCTGTTCGCATTGTCGCGAGCCCTATGAGCCCGATGAGAATCTCCTGCGGAGCCTTAATGGGGCCGTCAAGGTGGGCCGTGAGGTAACGCTCTATCGCGGCCGCGGCTGCAATGAGTGCATGAAGACGGGGTATTCCGGGCGTGTGGGTATCTTTGAGTTGCTTCGCGTTACGCCAAAGATGCGTGAAGTGATCGGCCATAAGCCCACCATTGAGGGCATCCTGCATTCGGCGGCCAGCGATCACATTGATATGGTGCATGACGGCATCGCGAAGGTGCTCAAGGGTCTGACGACGCCTGAAGAAGTCTTCCGTGTGGCCAGAACCATTGAAGAAGACTGACGCCGGTGGTCTGCGTGGTCGGGGGACGGGGTATTTGCTTGTGAGGGGCGGGCAGAACCGCGGTGGCGGCCTTGCGGGCCAGGCAACTCGGAAGGCGGGGCTGGACGTGTAAGTAAAATATCGGCGTCTGGAGGCGCCCCAGTGTTACCGGCGGGGCGGCCGGCGCCACTGACAACCAGGGAAGGATGGGATTCTGCATTCAGTGAGGCATAGTTTTGGGGCAGTTTGCATACAAGGCAGTAGATCGCGGCGGCGTGCATATCAGCGGGCATATTGAGGCCGCGGATCGCAAGAGTGCGGTGGCGGCGCTGGCCCAGAAGGGCCATTTCGTCCTGGAAATGGCCGAGAAGTTGCACGGACGGGTTGCGGACGGCGAGAAGACGATGCTCGACCTCAGCCGTTTTCTTGACTTTGGCCGGGGTCGCATCCGCCACAAAGAGATTCTGGCCATGACCACGCAGCTCAGCACGGCGCTGCGGGCGGGATTGCCCCTGTTGAATGCCTTGTCGCTGATTCGGGACCAGCAGGATGGGCGGGCGATGAAGGAGATGCTCGACAGCCTGGTGGATTCGGTCAATACGGGCAAGTCGCTGTCCGAGGCCATGACCGAATACGAGCACGTGTTCGGGCCGTTGTATCTGTCGATGGTCGAAGTGGGCGAGACGGGCGGCATCCTGGAGCAGACAACCTCCCAGTTGGCCGGGATTCTGGGGCGGGAGGTGAAGGTTCGGACGAACCTGATGAATGCCTCCATGTACCCGCTTTTCGTACTGGTTCTGGGGATTGCATCGGTTACGGTGATCCTGACGTGGATCATGCCGATGGTTCTGGGATCCATGGAGGGTTCCATGGGTCTGTTGCCGTGGCCGACACGTCTGCTGATGGCGACCAGCGGCTTCCTGCGGTCGCTGTTTACCTCCGTGATGGGCTGGTTGGTGATTGCCGCCGTGGTGGTGGGTCTGGTGTATCTGTGGCGGTGGACGAGACGGGACGGTCAACTGTCGTGGGATACCTTCAAGCTGCGGATTCCGATTATGGGGTCGGTGCTTCGGACGATTGCCGTGGGACGTTTCGCCAGGACGCTGGGCTCGCTGACGAAGGGCGGAGTTACGATTTTGGAGGCGCTGAAGGTGGTGCGGGGCACGCTGGGCAACGAGCTGCTTGGGCGGGCGATTGACGAGGTGGCCGAGAAGGTCAAGCGGGGCGAGTCCGTGGCCGAGCCGCTGGGCGAGTCGGGATACTTTCCTCCGTTGCTGGTTCAGATCGTGTCCATCGGCGAAGAAACGGGCAAGCTGGACGAAATGTTGCTCAACGCGGCCGAGACGTTTGACGGGGAGGCCGATGCCGCGGTAACGCGGTTCATGGCGATCTTCCCGGCGTTGATGATACTGGCGCTGGCGCTGGTGATCGGGTTCATCATCGTCGCCACGCTGCTTCCGATATTGATGATGTCGACCGGCGGAGGAATGCTGTAGGGCCGGTCGGCGGATACGTGTAGCGGACCTCAGTTGAAGAAAGGTGCAACAATGGAACGTAGAAGGCGGAACAGAAAGGGATTTACACTGGTCGAACTTCTCGTGGTGATTATCATCCTGTCGCTGCTGGCGGCATTCGCCGCGCCGAAGGCGTTCAAGGCGATGACCAAGGCCAAGGCGGACCTTGCGAAGCC
>DSDB01000098.1 GCA_011057845.1 Phycisphaerales bacterium
CGAGGATCCGATCCCAGCTTGTGGACATCGGCTGGCTCCGCCCGGAGCAGGTGATCGGTTCGGCCGTGACCCGGCTGAATCATGCCTATCCCGTCCTGACGCTGGAGGCCGAGCAGGCGGTTCGGGAGATCACGGACTATCTGGCGGGGTTCTCCAATCTTACCCTGGCCGGCAGAAACGGACGGTTCGTGTATGCGTCCATCCACGATGTACTGCGGTCTGGAAGGGAAATGGTGGATCGTTTTAATTCCACGCAGGGGTGTTTGAGTTGAAATAAGGGAATCGGGTCGGGCGAATGCTCCGTTGCGCTTGGGTCGGCGGCTGTTTCCATCGCGGGCCGGACGCCCACGACGCGCACGGCCAGGATGCCCGCGGCACATTAGATGCGGCGGTCGAGTTTTCGGTAGCCGATGGCTTCGGCGAGGTGTTCGGGGGCGATGTTCTCGGCGTCGGCGAGGTCGGCGATGGTTCGGGCGACCTTGCAGATTTTGTCGTGGGCGCGGGCGCTGAGGCCGAATTCGCTCATGGCCTGTTTGAGGATCTGCTCGCTGGCGGCGTCCAGGGCGCAGAACTTCTCGACGTGGTTGTGGTTCATCCGGGCGTTGGTCAGGACGCGGCCGTCGCCGAAGCGTTGATGCTGGCGGCCGCGGGCCCGCAGGACGTCGCTGCGCATGGAGCCCGAGTCGAGCTGGCCGCCCTTGCCGCGGAGCTTGCGGAAGCTGATGGCGGGCACGTCGATGTGGATGTCGATGCGGTCCACGAGGGGGCCGGAGATGCGGGCCAGGTAGCGCTCCACCTGGTTGGGCGTGCACTTGCAGCGGCGGGCATCCGAGCCGTAGTAGCCGCACGGGCAGGGATTCATGGCGGCGACGAGCATGAACTGCGAGGGGAAGCGGATGGTGCGGCGGGCGCGGGCGACGGTGACGCAGGCGTCTTCGAGCGGCTGACGGATCATCTCCAGGACATGGCGCGGAAACTCGCAGAACTCATCGAGAAAGAGGATTCCGTGGTGGGCCAGGGATAGCTCACCCGGCCGCGGGGTCGAGCCGCCGCCGACCAGCGCCGGGCCGCTGGCGGTGTGGTGGGGTGTGCGAACGGGGCGGGTGGCCATGAGGGCCTTGTCGCGTTCGAGCAGGCCGACGGAGGAGTAGATGCGGGTGGTCTCCAGCGATTCGGCCAGACTCAGCGGCGGCAGGATGGTGGCCAGACGCTGGCTGAGCATGGTCTTGCCCGCCCCGGGCGGCCCGATCATCATGATGTTGTGCCCCCCTGCCGCCGCGACGGTCAGGGCCCGCTTGACCGACTCCTGGCCTTTGACATCGGCGAAATCGACGTCGTAAGCGGAGCTGACGTTGAACAACTGGTCAAGGTCGACGACCGTGGCCTCCAGTTCAAGTTCATTCGATACGTAGGCGGCCGCTTGGGCCAGCGTGCCGACCCCGAGGACCTCGATATCCTCAACGACGGCGGCCTCCTTGGCGTTTTCCAGCGGGACCATCATGCGGGCAAATCCCTTGGCCGCGGCCGTCATGGCCATGCTGAGCACGCCGTTGACGGGGCGGACCCGGCCGTCCAGGGCCAGCTCCCCGACGATAACCAGTTCCCGGTGGCCGGACCCGGCGATGGCGCCCTCGCCGATGAGCATGCCCAGGGCGATGGGCAGGTCGAAGGCGGGACCGGCCTTCTTCACATCGGCAGGGGCCAGATTGACCAGCGACTGTGTCTTGGGGTACTTGTAGCCGCTGTTGATAATGGCGCTCTTGACCCGCTCGGTGCTCTCCTTGACCGCCGCGTCCGGCAGCCCGACGATCAGAGACTTGTCGAAACCGCCGCGGGCCACATCCACCTCGACCTCGCAGATAATACCATCAATGCCTTCGAGCGTCACACTGTTGAGTCTCGCCAGCATGGTTCGTCCTCACGCAACAGGTTTCGGCAACGGCGGCGGACCGTGCGGCAACGCACGCAACCCATACGTATGCCTGAACGACCCCCCGCAGGCATCAGCCGTTACGCCACACCGGACAATAACGCGCC
>DSDB01000117.1 GCA_011057845.1 Phycisphaerales bacterium
ATGAGCGCCCTGGACGTGGAGGTGACGGTGGGCGCCAAAGAACGGATCGACCTGCTGGGGCGGGTGGTGGACGCGATCAAGGTCCGCAACAAGTTCGTCGTGCAGGGCGCCGGAGAGCTCGAGAGCACCAGCTACGTCGATGAGGAGGGCAATCTGCTCAAGGACATCGTGCCGATGCTGGGGATGAATATCGAGATGATTGTCTGCTCGAAGGAATTCGCGATGAGCGAGAACGATGTGTTCGAGTTCATCGACAAGATGTTTGTCGACAGCCCCCAGCCGATGGAGGACATCCGCGGACTGGGCAGCGCCACGTACACCCTCAGCCCCAAGGCCGATACGCAGAAGCTGGTCCTGCCGTCGAACGGCCAGCAGAGCGTCGAGCCGCTGGATAGCGGCGGGGTGAAGGTGACGGTGGTCGCGGCCGAGATGCCCAGTGGGGCCGCCATGCCGTACAAGGGCAAGGACGCACGGGCCGTCGAGGCGCTCAAGCCCAGCGCCTTCGTCCAGAGCGACCGCCCGGAGATTGTCAAACTGGCCAGGGAAGCGGTCGGCAATACCAAGGACGCGGGCGAGGCGGCCAAGAGGATTGAGGCGTTCGTGGCCGAGTACATCGACGACAAGGGGCTGAGTGTCGGATACGCCTCGGCGGCCGAGGTGGCCGCCAGCCGCCAGGGCGATTGCACCGAGTTCGCCGTCCTGACGGCGGCCCTGTGCCGGGCGGTCGGCATACCGGCCGAGGTCGTCAGCGGCGTGGCCTATATCGATGAGTTTGCGGGCGTGAGGAACAAGTTCGGCGGGCACGCCTGGACGCAGGTGTACGTCGGCGACCGCTGGGTCGCCCTCGACGCCGCCTTCAAGAGCGGCGGGCGCGGCGGCTTCGACGTCGGCCATATCACCCTGGCCCAGGGCAACGGCGACCCCGGCGGCTTCTTCGAGCTGGCCACCACCATGGGCAAGTTCACCATCGACAAGATCGAACCGCGGAAGTAGCGTCTCAGTCGAGTCTATGGGGCCGAGGCGCCCATGACAGCGCCTCTGGAGCACCTTCTCGAAAACCATGGGTAATGACAATGCTACGGCTGATTGAAGTCCTGAATTATCGCTGTCTGCGCTATATCCGGCAGCCTCTGGGGCCCTGTCATGTGCTTGTGGGACCCAACGCAAGCGGCAAGACTACTTTCCTGGACGTCATCGCCTTCCTTGGAACCATGGTGTCGGAGGGACTGGATGCCGCGGTCGGCGAACGCACGAGCAATTTCGAGGATCTGCTGTGGCAACGCAGTGGGACAGGCTTCGAGTTGGCCGTAGAGGCCGACATCAACGGGCAAACGGCGCGCACGTTCAATGACAGGTTCGATACTATCCGCTACGAAGTGTCTGTCGGCCCGCATCCCGACACGAACGAGGTCGGCATACTCAATGAACGAGCTATCCTGAAGAAGCAGGTTTCTGAACAAGCGGAAGAGAAGTCTTTATTCCCGATGGAGCCTGTGCCCCCGGCCAGTATCCTCACCCCGCGCGCCAGGAAGGGGGAGCAGACCGTCCTGAGCAAAGGCCCCGAAGGTAACGACAACTACTACGCGGAAGTGCGGGATGAATCAGGAGGGAAGGGCTGGGTGCCGTCCTTCCGCCTCGGACCCCGCAGGTCCACCCTGGGGAATCTACCGGAAGACGAAAGCAGATTCCCCGTTGCCACGTGGTTCAAGAGGTATCTGGCGGCCGGGGTCGAGACTCTCCTCCTGAACAGTCTGGTTATCCGAAAGGCCAGTCCGCCCGGCCAGGGGACGCGGTTCAGACCTGACGGCTCCAATCTCCCCTGGGTTATCGACCACCTCAGAAGCAAGGCTAGAGACCGGTTTGACGCATGGATACGCCACCTGCGGACCGCTCTTTCCGATGTCGCCGATATCACCACCGTGGAACGGCCCGATGACAAGCATCGGTATCTCAAGATCCGCTATGCCAACGGATTGGAAGTGCCGTCGTGGATGGTGTCGGATGGGACCCTGCGGTTGTTGGCCCTCACGCTTG
>DSDB01000072.1 GCA_011057845.1 Phycisphaerales bacterium
CCCGGCTTTTTATGCTATAATCTCGAACTGAAACCCCACATTGGAAAAGATATGCAAACAATGAACGTCACCGCACCCTACCGGGTCCAATTGCCCGTCTTTGAAGGGCCACTGGACCTGTTACTTCACCTCATCGAACAGGAAGAGCTCGACATCACCAAAGTCGCCCTGGCCCAGGTGACCGATCAATACCTGGCCTACCTATCCGATTTGGAACAGCGCCACCCCAAAGACTTGAGCCGTTTCCTGGTCGTGGCGGCCAAACTGCTGCTCATCAAATCTCAGGCCCTCCTCCCCCGCCCCGCCACAGAAATGACCCCAGAAACCGAGGACGTGGGGGACGAGTTGGTACGTCAGTTACAGGTGTACAAGCGGTTCAAAGAGATCGCGGCTCTGCTGCATCAAAGAGCGCAGCAGGGGTTGCACAGCTATGTCCGCATCGCCGCCCCCCCCCGCCTGGAGCCGCAGCTCGACGTGGGCGACGCGACGATTCACGACTTGCTCGCCGTGGTCCAGGAGGCGCTGGACGCCATCCCTGCCCCCCCTGCCGGAGAGGTTGTCTCCCCCATCACGGTGACCATCGTCCAACAGATCGCCTACATCGAGGCGCAATTGACCCACCACCCCCAGATTCGCTTTTCCGAGGTTCTCTCCCAATCCACCAGCCGGATGGAGATCATTGTGACTTTCCTCGCACTTCTCGAACTGATCAAGCAAGACCGCATCCAGGTGCGCCAGGAACGACTGTTCGGAGAGATCATCATCGCGGCCGCTCCGCCGCCCCCAGCTAACGCTCAGACCGCCGCCGCTCCCACCACCGATCCAGCAGCATAGCAGCCACCGCCCCCGCGCTGTCCACCCCCACGTCGAACCAATTCCCGTTCCGCCCCGGCACAAAGGTCTGGTGATACTCGTCGCTCAGCGCGTACATCACCACCAGCGCAATGCTAACTACACGAAGGGCTGTGCCGGAGCGCCTGGCCCCGGCACGATGCCGCAGGAGCCGCAGGTAAAACCAGGCCAATATCCCATAAGCCGCCGCGTGCGCCCCTTTTTTGAGTGCCATGTCCAACCACGGGCCAGGCGCGTGCGGCAGGTCCGGCTGATCCGACAACACATAGATCAACCCCATCCACGCCAACGGAGGCAACCAGTAGCTCGCCCCCCTCACGATCCGCCTCATCCCGCCGCCTCACGCTCACCATAAGCCCGTTCCATAACCTCGACTAGCCGTTGCCAAGCGAACCGCTCCCGCACATCGCGGGCCGCCACCCGGCCCAGCCGCTCCCGCAGTCCAACATCCTCCAGCAGCTGCACCACTCCATCCACGAAAGCGGACGTATCCCCCACACCCACCAGCCAGCCGGTCTCGCCGTGGCGGATGTATTCCCGGTTCTGGCCCACCGCTTCGGCCACGACCGGAACCCCGTGGGCCAGTAGATCGGTCAATTTGACCGCGCACTTGGCCCGGTTGATCAAGGTGTCGTCGAACGGATAGATGGCGACGGCGGCCCGGTCAAAATAGGCCGGGAGCGCGGCGGCGGGAACCCACCCCGCATAGGTCACGTCCCGCGTCAGGGGGGCGGCGGGGTCCGCGAACTGGGCGGGGTCCGCTGTCACGCTCAGGCCGGCCTCGGCCGCCAGGCGGAACAGCTCCTCCTCCTCGCCAAAGAGGCCGCGCCCCACGACGAGCAGCCGCGTCCCCGGCCGCCGCTCCCGCACCCGCACCAACAGGTCCACCACCCGGGCGACCGCAAACTCGAAAAAACGCGTGTACAGCAGGATGCAGCCCCCCCGCTCCCCACTCGCTCGCTCTTCCCGCATCGCGCCTCGCCCCGGCGACACACCGTTGGGCGCGTAGAACACCTGCTGCGGAGGGACGCCCATCCCCCAGACCAGGCTCTCCAACGTGCGGCTGGCGACGGTGACGCGGTCGGCGTGGGTCAGCCCCCACCGCTCCTGCCAAGCGAAAAAGCGCCGCTGGGCCGGCGTGTAGCCGCCGATCTCGTTCCAGCCGCCCGGCCCCTCCCA
>DSDB01000505.1 GCA_011057845.1 Phycisphaerales bacterium
CCGTATCCACCGATGAATATGACCGCATCGAAATCAGCGGCGCGGACCTGGTTGAGCGTCACACGGGACTCCACGACGCCTCCGCTCATGCCGCGCATGACGCCGGCGCGGGAGCCGGCGAGGGTCAATTGCACGCCGGCGGCCTCCAGCATCCGCATCGTGCCGAACAGTTCTTCGTCGCTGTAGGCCTGGCTTGGGACGATCAGCAGGGCCCGTTTGCCGGTCACCGCGGACGTCCCGTCGCCGGGCTGTCCGCTTTGGACATCCTGCGACGCGGCATAGCCAATAGCGACGACATACAGCGGATCATGGCCTCTGGCCAGCCGGCACGATTCGGAGACCAGCCGTTTGTCCAGTCCGCCGATAGGGACCGCCCCGAGATCGAGGCACACGGCCTGGAGCAGGATGTTCTGGGTGACGTGGCCGGCCTCCAGAAGGGTGTAGGTGCGGGCCTCCTGGCGGAAACGCTCGGCGACCTTGGCCGCCGAACCGGTCACTACGATGCTAAGCGGCGCCGAGGCCATGGTGCCGCCGTCGGTCCCGGCCATGGCGGCTCGAACATCGCCGTTGGCGACCTCTTCCAAGGCATGTTCCTCGGGCCGATAACGAAAGACGCCGTCGGCCGAGACGAAATAGAGCGTAATGGGGTAGGTGGCGCCGGCGGACGGGGCGGTGCGGAGCCCCTGGGTCCGCTCGGTGATGCCCTGGCCGGCCCAGGCCAGCTGGCTGATCTGGTCGGGGTTGAGGGCCTGGGACGAGAATTGTCGGACACTGCGTCGCTTGGCCAGGGCCTCTTCCAGACTCACCGAGCCGGTGGTGCGTGGCGCGGTCAGTTGGATGATTCGGCGGCCCACGCGGCGGCGGGTGTCATCCGGCGCGCCGCTTCGGCCCAGGCAGAATCCGACACAGTACAAAACGAGCAAACCGGGTACTAGAAAGCGCCTCATCGCAGCGACCTCCAAACCTGTGTTTCAGTCAATGCCGTCATCCTGATACGATACCTCTGTCCTATTATACGGTCACAATCCCGCCCCTCAATCCTATTATAGTCCGTCCCGGTCGGGTGCGTTCGGGGTTGGACGGGCAAGCCGGCCCGTGGCCCGCAAAACCGCTCTTTTTTGATTGCGTAACAGGGTCGCCGGCTGTTACCATGTGCATCGAACAACTGGGAATCGCCGATAAAGGGGCAATGATCCTATCACAACCTCGTAGACTGGCGCTGGTATTGCTCGGCTTGTACTGGCCGGGATTCTTCATTCTTGCCCATATTCCCATCCCGATGGCGGTGCGCAGGGCCGGGATGTCAGACAAGACGCTGCATGTCCTGGCGTATATGCTGCTGGCGTTTCTGCTGGGCACGGCGGCCAGTCCGGATCGCCGCCTGAGTTGGCGCAGAGTCCGGTCCTGGTTGGTACTTGTGGGGGTTATTGGGTACGGCGCTGTGGACGAATTGGTTCAGGCCAAGGTGGGGCGGACGGCGGACTTGCACGACTTCATAGCGGACGTGGTGGGTTGCTGCATTGCGATGGGGGTTCTGACGCTGCTGCCGTTCTGGCGGGGGTTCGCCGTTGTGACTGCCGCAACGATCTTCGCCCTGTCGAACCTGACGACCGCCAATCCGGCGGCGTCGTTTCCGGCGATTAACGCCGTCTTCCACGTCCTGGCCTACGGCCTTTTCACCGTCGTCTGGTCGCGGAACCTGCCGTCCTGCGTGTTGAGTCGTGCCGTGGGGCTCAAGGCCGTGGCGCTCAGGGTCTCCGTTCCCTTGGCACTGCTCGTTCTGACGAAGGCGTCCGGCCGGTTCTTGTCAAGGCCCCTACACGCAGGCGAAACAGTCCTGGCGCTGGTCGGCATCGCCGCGACCGCGCTGGCGTTATGCTTCCTATCAAGTGCAATAACCAACTTACGACGGAAGAGTATGAGCGGTTTGTGAACCTCGCCCGGTCTCAGAGTGATGTTGATCGCATCGTGAAGTACATCCACTGCTGGAGAGACCTCGATGCCGCGGAGAAGCAAGCCATCATAGACCG
>DSDB01000120.1 GCA_011057845.1 Phycisphaerales bacterium
CCTTCCGCAGCGACGTTCGCTGCGATTCTTGGGGTCGTTGGAGGGCCGGATTCCCGTGAGGGATCGCGACCGAGAGTGGGTCAGCCTGCAAGGCTGAGAAACTCGATGATCTGGGCAAGAGCCGAATGGCACTGTTGACTGCCTAAGTCGTTTTACCGCATCGCGTTGCGTGTTCCAGGCATTGTTTGAGTTTGCGGCGAGGTTTTCGCATGAGCGGATAGCGGTGGCGGCGGCGTTTGAGCACGCGGGGTTCGATTCGGCCCGGTCGGTCGGGCGTCTGCAGCGATGCGATCTGCTCAAGAAGCGTTGCCAGGGCCTGGGGGCGATAGAGGCCCAGCGACAGCGTCGGCCAAGCCGCCAGAATGGTCGCGCAGGTTCGGGTGAAGCTGATGCGACGCGGCATCTTCCCGTGGGCCACGGCGGCGGCACAGATGATTCGCCGGATCAGATTGTAGGCCAGCAGCGTCGTCCAGAATTCCTTGCGCACCATGGCGGGCGTCTTGCAGCGCAGGTGGTCCAGGTTCAAGGTTTGCTTAATCTGGCGGATATCGAGCTCCACATTCCAGCGGTAACCGTACAATTCGGCGATCGTCTCGGCGGGATATTCCTTCGGGTCGAGGAGCGTGGTGACCACGGTGATCACCCGGGTGCGTCGACCGGGGACCACGATGTTGAATCGCAACATGCGCACGCGGAGCGTGTCGGGAATCGTCGCGTAGGTGGCCTCGTCCATCCACGCCGGGCGTGCGGGACGCTGCCACGTGACGAGTCGATCGTACTTGCCCAATCGCTTGCCGCGACGAAAATCGCAGCGACGCCGTTGGTGCAATCGGGCGCAGACGTCGACACCGCGGAGCGTGAGCAGCGCGAGCATCGCGTACGAACTGTAGTAGCGGTCGAACAGGGCCACGTCGCCCGGGCGAAAGGCGTCGAGCCGCCCTCGGAACAGGGCCGGCTCGCCGGTCTCCTTGCCCGAATAGGGGCCCAGGTCGCCATCGAGGATGCAGGCGGTCGCCAGGGAAAGGATCACGCAGACGCGCATGATCGGAAATCCGACACCCGGCTTCTGCGACTTCTGCTGGGGAAACTCGGCTTGGTTTTCGTCCGTATCGGGCATGGTCGCGGTGAAACCGTCGACGAGTTTCACGTGTCGGCCGCGCCAAAGCCAGTCGTCGGGCACCGCCTGTTCGATCTTTCCGGCGGCTTCGACGACCAGGTCGTGCAATGCCTTTTCGTGAAGCTTCTTTCGTGCGTTGCAGTACTCGCCCGTGTCGGTCGAAGGCGGGGCCATGCCCAGGGCAATCAAGAAGTTGCCGACCCGCGCCACGGCGGCGGCACAGCTTCGCATCTTGCCGTCGGCCAAGACCTGCGAAAGAAAGGCCCACAGGACGATCGCCGTGGTGTACACGGCGTTGTACGTGTCCCCGAACAGCGCGTCGTAGCGCCGAAAGACGCCCTCGATCTCGGAGGCCGGCAGCACGCTGGCCAGCGGCAGCCCCTGTTCCAAGAGAAAGGACCGGGCCACGATCTCGAAATCGGCCTTGCTCTCTTGCGGATAAACCGTCAAAGTCGTCACGAAAAGACCCTCCTTGGCTTCATGCAATCCAGCCAAGGAGGGTCGGAACAAGATAGCCGCCAAGGCGGGCCAAATCAATCCGAATCGATCAACGGATGCGTCTTCTACGAAAAACGACGCATCACGTCAACTGACGTTCTGCGCAGAATCCGGTCAACAGTGCCATTCCCTTCTTGAACTTGTTCATGGTCGTTCTCTTTGCGCGAGCGAATCGAAAGAGCCGGGGCTTCCAGTAAACCGACTCAGCATAGGCTTGTTGAAGCCTCGATTCAACAGCCTGATCATTCGTCCCGTGTCCCATGGGCTAGCGTGACTCAACAGCGAGTTGCCGCGACCTCCGCCATGCGACGTGCGCAGTCCGGGAAGTTGTCGGAATGCCCGCCGACGAGCACATCCCAGCCGTCTGCCGGCCGCGCCCGGCCAATCGCGGGATCTTGGCCCTCGCGACACTTC
>DSDB01000622.1 GCA_011057845.1 Phycisphaerales bacterium
CGCATGAATTCGTCGATGATGTACTGGGTGTTGTCGCCTCCCCAGTTGTTCCAGCCGTCGTTGGACCCGCCCCGCAGGATAATCGTATCAAATTCCGTTGCCGCGTCCTCGGCATCAAAGAGGCGGAACTTCAACTTGCCGGCCCCATACTGACGCTTGAACAAAAGGCGGAATGTCTTCTTTCGAGTCAGGTCCATCCGTCGGAAGGCCCCTCCGTAAATCCGCAGCCCCGCATCGATCTGGAAGCCCGTCGAGCCGTCGGGGTGGATCCACTCGACGGAGGCGGGGCGTTCATAGGCCCCCCCTTCCAATGTCGGGTTCTGATAGATGCCCGTCGGGCCAAACAGGTTGTCCATGTCGGTGACGATGGACATCGTCGGAATCGACAACAGCGCCTGTCTCATCAGGCCGCTGTACCGGCTGTCATTGACGACACGCTGGTCCATGGCGTAGTCCGCGGCCGTGCCGCCCCAGGTTGTCGGAAAGCCCGCGGGATTGGCGCCCTGGCGAATCACCTGGTCAAGGAAGATGTAGGTCTGCGTGTCAACATTCGTGGAAAGCCAGCCCGGTTTGTACGCCATCGCGCGCAGACAGGTCGTGACGCCTACTGGGATGGGCCCCGTGTAGATCAGGCCGTGGGTCTCCGTGGGGGTGCTGCCGTCAAGGGTGAAGCGTATCGTCGCATCGGCGGTGTCGGTGGTTATCTCGACCAGAACCGTCTCGTCGTAAAAGCCCCGGTCCACGCTGAAACGCGTATCGGCGACAATGTCAACGGCGCCGGATGTATTAAATGCGCCGGGCGTGGCCTGTGCGAAGTACTGTCGTTGGCCGACGTTCGTGGCGGCCGACAATTCCGCCTGAACGTGGAAGTCCTCGTTGGAGACGCTGTCGTTAAGCGCGTGGATCGCAAGCACGTTTGTGCCCTCGACCAGGAGGTTCAGGCGGCCGGACAGATCGATGCCGACGAAATCCTCCGCCGATGCGCTCGGACGGTCGCCGTCGGCGTGGGAGTTCCATTGCGGCGTCCCACTGAAATTGTCCCGGGCCACTTCGACGCCGTTGAGATAGGCTATATACCCGTCCTCATATTTCATCCGCAGCGATAGGACATCATAGACGTCCAACGCATCCGCGGTGAGGGTGAACTTCGTTCGCACCCACAACGAAGCGTTGATATGCAGCATCTGCTCGCGGACATCCGAGGCGGCCGACCCGGCGGCGGCGCCCAGCAGTTCCACTTCGGCAATCTGCATGGCGACCGACGAGGCCGCGTCGCGAATCGACGGGAACAGCACCTGATAATGCGAGTAGGCCGTGTTGTTTGAGAACGTGATCGGCGTGGCGTTCCTGGTATAGCGGGGCCATGCGGAGGCCTGGCGGAAATCCACGATATCCCCGGAGGCAATGAGGGTATAGGGGCCGCTGATACTCACGTTGGAGCCATAGAAGGCAAAAGACGTGGGGTCCCGCTCCGGGGCGTCGTTGGCCGTCGTGAAGGTCAGGCCGGTGACAATGGTCGGCCCCATCGACGGCGTAACCTGAAAACCGGCTCCATCCGGCGGATCGCCGGGGTCGAAGTCGCCCTTGAAGTGCAGGTACTTCGTGTTGACATTGTTGTCGATCGCCAGATCGGGGGACTCGTTGCTCGGCCAGTCTCCGTCGTTTGGCACCCCCCGGATCGTGTCTTGCGGAGCGGTCACGTCGGCGACGTTCACCGGCTGCGTGATGAAACCCAGCCCGGACGCGGCGGTCTGCCAGGCGCTGTCGTCGAAGGCCGCCGTCGCCCAGGGGGCCCCTGCGTCGGACGCCTGGGGGACGTGGTATGAAACCGTATGACCGGCGCCGGCAAATGTCTGGGACAATTGCCTCAGCCCGTAGGATACATTGGTCAATTGCGGCGGGTACTCGTATTGTGAAATCACCGTGGCGCCGTCCACATGGACCAGGGCCACGTAGCCGCCGGCGGCGCTCAACGCGAAATTCGTGTGAAGTTCGGCGGTGGTACGGTCCTTACCGGACGCAAA
>DSDB01000474.1 GCA_011057845.1 Phycisphaerales bacterium
CAGTGGCGGACCATCAGGCCGACGCCGACCTTGAGGTTCTTCTTGACCGACTCCTCGGCCAGCTTGAGGAACTTGCGGGTGGAGGGGCCGTCGACGGTGATGGGCTTTTCCATGAAAACGTTGAGCCCCTTCTCGATGGCGTAGCCGAAGTGTACCCAGCGGAAAGCCGGTGGCGTGGCGAATATGGCCACATCTCCTGGATTGAGGCAGTCCATGGCCTTCTTGTAGCCGTCGAATCCGAGAAACCGGCGGTCTTCTGGCACGTCCACCTGCTGGGGGTGCTGACGGCTGAGGGAGTTGAAGCTGTTCCGAAGGCGGCTCTCGAAGACGTCCGCGAGGGCCACGAGCTTGATCGGGCCGTTCTTGACGCTCAGGGCATTGGAGGCGGCCCCGGTGCCGCGCCCGCCGCAGCCGATCAGCACGACTTTGATGGTGTTGTTCTCGCTGGCATAGATACTTGGCGCGATGCCGGCGGCCAGGGCCGAGCCGACGGCGATACGACCGGTGTCCTTGAGGAAATCGCGGCGCGACGTGTTGTGGCTGTTGTTCTCGGTCATAGCAGGCCTTCTCCTTAGAATGTTGACGGGTTGACGATTCTATGTGTTCACGCACAACGAAGACGCCTGCGGGATTCAAACGCGGGCGCCGCCGCAGACTATTATCCTGATTGAGAGGCCCATCACAAGCCTTTTTTGGGTCCGTCACGAGGCCGAAAAGGGCTTTGGACCCCCATGAATAACGTCCGCCAGGACCCTAATTATTATCTGTCAGGCCGGTTGGGTCTTGCATCGACGGAGGTTTTTCCGTAGGGTCATTTCGTACAAAGACATACAAGAGTAAAGTGCGACCTTTCCCATGAGCCGATTGATTATTGTATCGAATCGCCTGCCCGTCAGCGTGGAGAAGTATGATGGCAGGCTGCATTACAGCCGCAGTGTGGGCGGCCTGGCGACGGGCTTGGCCTGCCTGGATGAAGCGGACCAGTTGTGGGTGGGCTGGCCCGGCGTGGCCCGCGACGAGATATCCGACGCGGAGGCGGTGGACATCCAGCAGCATCTTTCGAGCGAAAACTACCACGGCGTTCACATGGCCGCCGACGATGTCCGGGATTTCTACCATGGGTTCTGCAATGCCACCGTCTGGCCGTTATTCCACTATTTTCCGCAGTACTGCCAGTACGATCCGGTCCTGTGGGAGTCGTATCGCCGCGTCAACGAGCTGTTCTGCGAGCAGGTGCTGCGGGTGGCCGGCCCGGACGACCGGATATGGATTCACGATTACCACCTGATGCTGCTGCCCCGGATGCTGCGGGAGGCGCTGCCGGAGTCGTCCATGGGCTTCTTCCTTCATATCCCTTTCCCGTCCTTTGAGATGATCCGGTTGCTGCCGTGGCGTATGGAGATACTGCGGGGGATCATGGGGGCGGACCTGATCGGCTTCCACGAATACGACTACGTGCGGCACTTCTTCAGCAGCGCCCAGCGGATCGCCGGGTGTGAACACTCGCTCAATACGCTCATGGTGGACGACCGCCCGGTTCGGGTGGACGCCTTTCCCATGGGCATCGACTTTGAAAGGTTTGCCTCGGCGGCCGATTGTGCGGAGGTTCGGGAGGAAATTGCCGGTCTGCGGGCACAAACGGGTGATCGCAAGCTGATGATCTCCATCGACCGCCTGGATTACACCAAGGGTATTCTGAACCGCTTGGAGGCGTTCGACCAGTTCCTGCGGGTGTATCCGGACTTTCGCGGAAAGGTGAGCCTGGTGATCCTGGTGGTTCCCAGCCGGGTGCAGGTATCCTGGTACAATGATCTTCGCGTTCAGATCGAACAGCTTGTGGGGCGGATCAACGGAGAGTACGGCACCATCGGGTGGACCCCCATCAATTACATGTTCCGGTCTCTGGATTTCACGCGGCTGACGGCGCTGTACCACGCGGCCGACGTGGCCCTGATCACGCCGCTGCGGGATGGGATGAACCTGGTGGCCAAGGAGTACGTGGCGACGCGAGCTCAGACG
>DSDB01000064.1 GCA_011057845.1 Phycisphaerales bacterium
TGTTCGCGGCCAGAACGAGCACGGCGAAGGTGGCGTTGGCCACGTGCAGGCCGGCGGCATGGGCCTTGAGTTGGCCATCGGTCGTGCATCGCAACACCGAGGCGAACTTGAGGGTATTGGGCAAGGTAGTACCCCGGCCGGTCAGTTGGCCCTGCATGAAGAGCGTGTCGCCGGCAATCGGGGTGGTTGTTGCCCTGTCGTGGGGGCTGGTCATGGCGGCGCAGAAGCTGAGGGCGTTGGGTCTGTCGGCGGCCACCTGCACGACGAGGACCTGGTCGGGGAAGCTGGCGAACACGCGGCGACTGTACGTAACATCGCCAACTCTGTAGCTGACGGACGCCACCGCCGAGTCGATATCAAGCTCGCGGCGGTAGTCAACCGCCGCCGCGTGGTCCGGGAATTCGAGGTGGAGGTCGCCGAAGGGCTGGTAGCGTTCCTGGCGCAGCGGCTCGGACATGAATCGCTCGCCGGCGAGCCGCTCAGCCTCGCGCTGCCTGCCCTCGAACAGCAGGCGGCGGATTTCGGGCAGGGCCTCGGCGGCGCCCTCGTGCGCGTAGTCGTGGGGGCTGCCGGTCCAGAGGGTGTCCTCATTGAACTGGATGCGTTCCTTGCCGACGCCGCCAAAGATCATGGCCCCAAGCCGACCGTTCCCGACAGGCAGGGCCTCCACCCATTTCTCGGCCGGCTTGTCGTACCAGAGCTTCATCGCCTCCCAATGGTCCGGCGACACCGCGAGGCTGCCTATCGTGTCCTGTGAGACGGCGCATCCGATGGCGGACAGTACGACAATAATGGTCAAAAGGCGGTGTCGCGGGCTCATCTTCAAGTACCTCCTGTGTATTGGGCCTTTGTCTGCCTTGCGGCTACCGCGGTCGTCCGCCGCGGGACCCGCATTATACGGTTCGGACAAAAGTCGGGGCAAACCGGAAATCGGACACGTACCTCGACCGCGGCTTGCTTATGCACCGCCGAGCGGCCGCTGCGTGGTGCATGTTATCGGGCGTTGTGGCGGGCCGACGGCCGGATCGGCTGTTGAAGTTCCGCCTCCAAGGCCGATATAGGCGATATGGGTACGGAACGCATATCACTGGTGGAGGCGGCGACCAGGGAATGCCCCTTCTGCGCCGAGGTGATTCAGGCCAGGGCCATCAAGTGCCGCTACTGCGGGGAGTTCCTTAACACCCGCCGGGCCAGGGGGCTTCTGCGGACGCCCGCCCAGGATGCGGGCCCGGATGAGGAACCCCTTGACGAGCAGTCCGAGGACGTTGATGAGGACGATGAGGTGCTGTTCGCGGCCACGCCGTCGGTCTTCGGTCTGGTCGGCGTCTTCATCAAGGCCGCCGTGGTCCTGGCGGCCGCCTGGGCGATGGCCGTCTATCCGATCGAACGCTGGATCAACGCGGCGCTGCGAATCGCCCTGACGCCCGAGCGGATCGAGATGCTCGGGCGGTACCGGCTGACGCTGGCTCTGGGACTGGGCGCCATGGTGCTGACGCTGGTGGCGATCAGGTTCCTCAAGCTGAAGATGACCCGCTACGAGGTTACACCGGATCGGATCGAGTGGGCGCGCGGCATCTTCGACCGGCGGGTGGACAACCTGGACATGTTCCGAATCATCGACCTGAGGCTCTACCGCAGCGTCTTCGACTGCATCGTGGGCATCGGGACCGTCGAGCTGACCACGAACGACGCCTCCGACCCAGTCTTTGTCTTCCAGAAACTCCGCCAGCCTCGCAAACTCTACGACATCATCAAGAAGGCCTCTCTCGAATCAGACCGCCGCAACAACGTCGTGCACATAGAGAAGTAGCCTCGATCCTCGCTCCCAAACGGCCCCCCGCCCCAACGTCCGCACCATTCGCTCAGCAACGTCAACCCCCAACCACGGAAATCAGTATGGTGTCCCTAATGGCACTAAGTTAAGCGATTCACAGCCCGAAAGCGATTTCGGCCCCCTCGAAATCATCTAAATCCCCCGGCTCAAGCTGCTCTGCGCCAGCCTTAGAGGGTTACAAA
>DSDB01000436.1 GCA_011057845.1 Phycisphaerales bacterium
AGGGCGGCGATGGCAATGGCGCACGTGGCGGCGGTGATAATCAGGCCCCAGAAGAAACGGCGGTTCTGGCGCATGAGGATGTACTTGAGGTAGCGGTCGGAGGCGGCGAAGGTCCTGGACATCTGCTCGATGGATTCGGCGTTGGCCTGGGTCGAGTTGTTGAGGCCGGCCAGGGTGTTGTTGAAGGTGTTGAAGGCCTCGGTCATCTGGACATCGGTCTGGGCGGAGGCGGCCAGGTGGTGGTCGATGTTGGTCAGGGCGTCGGTCTGTCGGGCGGTCTGGGCGGGGATCTGTTCGACGGCGTCGATGAAGCGGTCGTTCTTGGCGGCGGAGGTCTCCATGCTTGCCAGCAGGCTGTCGGTGAGCCTGGCCTGGTTCTGCACGAGGTCGGGGAAGGTCTCGAGCAGGCCGGGGATGCGGTCAACCCGCTCCATCAGTTGCTGGTGCTGCTCGACCTGGCGTTTGAGGTTGCCATTGATGGCGTTGAGCTGGTCAACGAGCTGAGCAAAACCCTCCTGGAGCTTCTCAATCGACTCGCGTTTGTCGGGTGCGACGGCCTGGACGAGGACCTTGTTGGTCATGCCGGGCTTTTTGGGCTGGGTCTCGGCAACGGCCGGGGCCCCGGCGGATTCAAAGCGATTCCGCGAACGTCGCCGACCGGCGTCGGTGCGCTGGGGCTGCGGCTCGGCCGTGGCCACGGGGGCGTCCTGATGAGATGCAGCGGCGGCGGACTCGGCGTCGCCGGGCCGGGCGGTGTCGTCGGACGCCTCGGCCATGAGACCCTGGTCGTCGATGAGGGGATCGGCGGGGGGGGAGTTGGCGATACCGGGGGATTTGAGCCAGGCGGTGGTCTTGCTGAAGAAGCTTCTGATGCCCATAGTGCTTGCCCGTCAGTGAGCGTGGCCGCGGCGGCGCCCCAGGCGGATGCCGCGCCGACCGACGCGGTTGCGAATACGGCCTACATTAAGCGATTTTCCACTGCCGGTTCAAGGGGATTCTGCTAGAATCGTCGCCGATTTCGACACATGTGATGGGGTAACGATATGAGACTGGTGAGTTTTGAACTGGCCGGGTTTGAGTCCATCGGCGTGGTCCGCGGCGATAGCGTGGTGGATATCCGGCGGGTGTGGCCGGCGGGGCCGGAGGATATGCTGGAGGCGCTGTGGCTCGGCGATGCGTGTCTGCGCAAGATCGAGGCGATTGCAGCCGCGGCCGGGCCCGAGGACCAGGTAGCCCTGTCGGCGGTCAGGCCGCGGGCGCCGGTGCCGCGGCCGGGCAAGGTGCTGGCCCTGGCGGGCAACTACGCCGAGCACATCAAGGAGGCCGCCCACGAGAGGGGTTTTGCCCTGGGCCTGTCGGACAGCCCGCGCCGGGAGACGACGCCGCGGCCGTTCCTGATGCCCGGCACGGCGGTCATCGGCGACGGCGATGAGATTCCCCTGCCGGCCTACAGCCGCCAGGTGGACTATGAGCTGGAGCTGGCGGTGGTGATGGGGCGGCGGTGCAAGTGCGTCGAGGCGGCCGAGGCGGCGGCGTACATCGCCGGCTACACGGTGGCCAACGACGTCAGCGCCCGCGGCGTTACCTACAAGGCCGGTCGCAAGGAGCGGCCGTGGGATGAGTTCTACGACTGGCTCAACGGCAAGTGGGCCGATGGGTTCTGCCCGATGGGGCCGGTGCTGGTCACGGCCGATGAGGTCGCCGACGTGCGGGCCCTGGGGATGGAGCTGCGGGTCAACGGCCAGGTCCGCCAGAAGGCCGATACGGGCCGGATGATCTACGATGTGGCGGAGATTGTCGCGTTCCTCAGCCGGCTGATGACGCTCGAACCGGGCGATGTCATCTGCACGGGCACGCCGTCGGGCGTGGGCGTGGCGACGGGCCGATTCCTCCAGCCCGGCGACGTAATCGAGGCCGAGATCGACGGCATCGGCACGCTGACCAACCGAGTCGGCCCGGCCCCGGATGAATACTACGAACCGCTGGCTAGTCGATAGTCGTTAGGCAACGACTGG
>DSDB01000141.1 GCA_011057845.1 Phycisphaerales bacterium
ACCACGGTCGCCGTCGGGCAGATGCTGTAGACGATGCCCTTCATGACGCCGACATATTCGCTTTGGCCAAAATCCGTCAACAGTACAACCATCTGAACCTCACTCGGCCGCACCCCCACGGCCACGGGCCTTGGGCTCATGAATCTACAGTTGCCATTCACAGGCCGCCTGACGGCCCACAGGTCCATATTATCCCAACCGCGACGCCAAAAGCACGCAAAAAGTCCACCGAAACGCGTCGAATCGCGCCCGCCGGCCAAAGAATCACGTTGGTTTGTCCTATATTATCGCGGTGGATGTTTAGCCACGGGCGGCCGCGAGGAAAATGACGCGACCGGGCCGATTTGTTCGGTTTTTGTTTGGGTATTTCGGTCCGCCTTGACGATAGAACTACCGGGCCGGGTACGTAGGACCGGCCGCAGCATCAATCACACATGCAGGATGCAGATATGCGAATCACGGACGATCACGACTTCGGACCTGTTTGCCGCTTCGGACCGGGGGGCCAGTATACGTCAATATGGCCGGCCGAGACCGACGCCCCAGACATCGGCCGCTCCCGGCTTGCAGGCGTGCTCAAGTCACTGGCCGAACTGGCGGGTCTTTGTATCGGGCCGGGGGTTGGCTCTTTGCAGAGCGTTGCCGAGGTCCCGGCGACTCCCGAACGTCGCATCCTATTCCCCAAGGAGAGGGTTATCCATGGACGAGCCAACTGTCCCCAGCGACCTGTGCATGACACCCCGTCAAATGCAACTGCTCGACGCCATCGCCGCATCCCGACGCGGCAACTGCTGCTCCCCTACGATCACGGAGCTGGCCAGACGGCTGAACCTCAGCCGAAGCACCATCTTCGAGCATATAGCCCAGCTCCGCGAAAAAGGGCTGCTTTCCGCGCAGGCGGGCAGGGCACGCTCTTTGACTCCGACCAGCGCAGCGCTCGCACTGCTGGATGACCGGGGCGACCCCCGCGAGTCTTTGAATGTGATCGAGGCCGGCATTCCTCTGGCGGGCGTCGTGGCCGCGGGTACACCCATTGAGGCGGTCGAAAACACCGAGACACTGACCCTGACCTCGTACTTCGGGCTATCCGACGACCTGTTCGCGTTGGAGGTCCGCGGCGACAGCATGATCGACGAGGACATTCGCGACGGCGACTATGTGATCTGCAAGCGGTCGCCGACCGCCGCGGATGGACAGCTTGTCGTGGCCATTGTGGATGATGAGGCCGCGACGCTCAAGCGTTTCTACCGCCAGCCGGATCGCGCAAGACTGGAGCCCGCCAACAGCCACTACGAACCGATTTATGCCCGCAACTGCCGGATAGAAGCCGTGGTCGTGGGGCTCATGCGCAAACTCTGAGCGGCACTGCCGAATCACTATCTGACAGCCTCACTCGACCGCTGCCGCGGGGATGAGGAATTGGCCGATAAGTCTCGCGTCGGGCGGGTATGGGACGGCTGGCCGGTCGCCTTCGGCCCGGCGGAGGATGACATCCGTAACGGCTGTTTCTGCGGCCGAGTAGCTCTCTACGTGCCCATCGGCATAGCCGGCGTAAAAGGTGGCGGCAATACGCGGAATCCACTCGGTTGTCCCGTCGCCAAAAACCCAGAAGTCCGTCTCGCCTGCATCCCCGCAGCACCGCCGGGCCCGCCGGTCGCTCTGGCAGCTCACAAAGGCATCGGCGCTGCGGCCGGAGTTGCGCCCGAGATAGCAGCTTGTTAGCAGACGCCCGGACCCACCGGGGGCGTTGCGAGGACCGCTGAAGACGCGGCCGTCAATAAGGCCCTCATAGCCCCAATACAGACAATAAGTGCCCTTGAGCCAACCGTCGCTGCTCGGCATGCTGGGGTTCGCCCACGTACGCCCGCCCGCCCAGAACTCCTCCAGGAACGGCGGCCTGGCCGGAGCACATGGGCAGGTCATCACGTCGGCCGCCGGCAGATAGGGCTGCAAATACGCAGCGACGCTTCGATTGGTCCGCATCGGCACATAGGTGCGCGGGCTTGACAGAGTAA
>DSDB01000454.1 GCA_011057845.1 Phycisphaerales bacterium
CATGAGATGGAGACCCCTGCTTGCTGTGCTGTTGGCCCTTGTGCTGGTTTCCGCGGCCGCCGGCGAGACGCTGAAGATCGACTTCACGCCGACCGGCGGGCCCGTCGAGCCTGGCTACCAGGCGTATTTCGCCACCAATATCAATCCCGCGACGTTCACCGCACAGAACTACGCCGCGTTCGGCGGTAACGTTACGATCCAGCCCACATGGGCGGCCAATGCCGTTGCGGCGGCCATGCGGATGGTCAACCGAACCGGCTCAGGCACCAACGCCTACACCGATGTGCACCAGCCCTTGATCCTCGACTGGATCGGCACGGACAATCGCCAGGCCGGAGACCCAATGACCCTGACGATCAGCGGGTTGCCCGCCGGATTGTACGACTGGTCGTCGTATCACCACGACGGCGACAACCAGACCGGCCGGTTCGACGTGACGGTCAACGACGCCGCCGGCTCCAAGACAACGCTGAACTTCGACATCACAAACTCGCGCGGCGGCGACAACATCCTGAACTTCGCCGACATCTCCGTCTTCAAGACGAGGATCGCCTCCAACGGTTCGCCCGTGACCCTGGTCTTTCACTGCAGAGCCAATACCCCGACCGAACAGGCATTCTTCGCCATGAATGGCTTTGACCTGGAGAAGGTCGACACATCGCTGGCCTCCGTGCCGGTTCCGGCTAATGGAGCTACCGACGTGGTACCCACCGTCACCCTGCAATGGACACCCGGCGACAGCACGGCCGCGACGAACGGCCACCGAGTACTCCTCAGCGCCAGTTTCACGGACGTCAACGATGGCGCGCCGGCCGCCGTGCGAGGCGTTGTCAGCAGCCCCGCCTTCAATACCGCGGGCCTCAACCTGCAATTCGATACGACGTACTACTGGCGGGTGGATCAGAGCAGCACCCCCGGCGGGCCCTGGAGTAAGCCCGGCAAGGTCTGGAGCTTCACGGTCGAGCCCCACAGCCTGGTCCTGCCCGGTGCGAGTATCACCGCCGAGGCGTCGAGCATCGCCAGCGCCGATGAGACACCCGGCAAGACGGTCGATGGCTCCGGCTTGACGAATGACCTGCACGGAACCGACCTGACCACCATGTGGCTCAGCTCCGGCAGCGGCGAACAGCCGACGTGGATCAAGTACTCCTTCGACAACAAGTACAAACTCCACCAGATGCGGGTCTGGAACCACAACTCGCCTCTGGAGGGGACCGTGGGGTTCGGCATCAAGGATGCCGTCATTCAATACTCCGCAGACGGCGCGACCTGGACCACCTTGGGCACGACCCACCAGTTCGCCCGGGCCTCCGGCGCCGCCGGCTACGCCTCGAACACGACGATTGACTTCGCGGGTGTGGCCGCCAGATATGTCCGAATCACCGCCAACAACAACTGGGGCGGCATTCTCCAGCAGTACGGCCTCAGCGAGGTCCGCTTCTACTACATCCCCGCCCGGGCCAGGGAGCCTCAGCCGGCCAACAACGCCACGGGCGTGGCCATGAACGCGGATCTCGGCTGGCGGGCCGGCCGCGGGGCCGTGACCCACAACGTGTACTTCAGCACCGACGCCGCGGCCGTCGCCAACGGCACGGCCCCGATGACCAGCGTGGCCGTCAACAGCCACGACCCAGGCACCATGCCTCTGGCCACAAACTACTTCTGGCGCGTGGATGAGGTGAACAACGTCAATGTGCCGGCCGTCTGGGAAGGCCCCGTCTGGGCGTTCAGGACCGCCGACTGGCTCGTCGTCGACAACATGGAGAGCTACGGCGACGCCAACACGCCCGGACCACCGCCCCCGCCCGGCAGCCGCGTCTGGTACACCTGGAAGGACGGCGGCGGCTGGGGCAACCCATCGCCCGGCTATCCCGGAAACGGCAGCGGTTCCCTGATAGGCCATAGCGATGCGCCGTTCGTCGAGACGTCCATCGTCCACAGTGGCGGCGCTTCACTGCCTTACTATTACGTCAATAACTCGCCCGGCGGACCGTACTACTCGGAGGCC
>DSDB01000401.1 GCA_011057845.1 Phycisphaerales bacterium
CTGAAAAGCTGGTGTACGAAGTAATTGGCGGAGACGAATACCTCCGTAGCGGTAAAGTAGATCATGTCGGGGTGCCATTGCGTGTGACCCCGCCGGGCCAACAACGGGGCGTAAGAAGCCAATTGAACGATGTCGCCGTTGCGCTCAAAGCCGGTGAGCCCGGCGGCCTCCGCAATGGCCGAACGCAGGGTGTTGCGGCGCCTGTCGCGATCATGGGCGGCATATTCGCCGACGTAGACTTTGGCGCTGTTGCGATCGTACGTGTCGTAACGTGACAGGTTATCCCAGAACCATTGGGGCGAGACGTAGTAGTGCTCGTCCACCATGGACAGTCCGAGTTCTTGTGCAAAGGCCCAGCCGTTGTCGAAGTCCTGGCCGCTCGCGAAAGGGCCGACGGTTCCAATCACGGTGATCTCCGGATGTTTCTCCTTCAAGGCCCCATAGATCATTTTGAATCGTTCTTTGAAGATGGGCGTGATGGCGTCCTCATTACCAACGCCGAGATACTCCAGGCCGAAGGGTTCCGGATGACCGGCGGCGGCGCGCTTGGAGCCCCACATGGAAGTGGCGGGGCCGTTAGCCCATTCGATCAGGTCCAGAACATCCTGGATGTACGCGGGCATCTCTTCCATGGGCAAACCCTCCTGCCCCCGGCCTGGGGAACTGCCCGCGTGTTGGCAACACACCCCGGCGGTGACGACGGGAAGCGGTTTGGCGCCGATGTCTTCGCAAAACTGGAAATACTCAAAATAGCCGAGTCCCATCGTCTGGTGATAGCCCCAGGAATTGCGCCTGGCCCGACGTTGCTCCACCGGCCCAATGGTCTCTTTCCAGTCGTAGTAGCGGCGGATGCCCCCGCCGTGGACCAGACAGCCGCCGGGAAAACGTACGAACTTCGGTTTGAGATCGGCCAGAGTCTGGGCAAGGTCGGCGCGCAGTCCGTTCGGGCGGTTGCGGAAGGTCTTCTCCGGGAACAGCGAGATCACGTCCAGAGCGATACCCCCCGTTTCGTGGGCCAACAGGACCAGGCGCGCGTCGCCAACGGTCTGTGTGGGCTTCAATTTCGCGCTCACCCGCCTCCACGGGCGGCCCTGAACCTGCGTTGAGGCTTCCGCCAGTACTTCTCCATTTGTGGTTTCAAGACGCACCGTCACGGGCATGGGCTTACTGTTGTCGCCCCGCCCCCACATCTGTCCCATGAAAGCCTGGTAGGCCCAGAACGAGGCCTCATAGGTCTCGCCGGCCGTGAGCGGGATGCCGTCAAAGCCGCCGTTGGCGATGCCCACGCCCTCTCCGGCTCTGCGCACCGTCAGCAGAGCATAGTGTGGGTTATTCTCGTGGATAGGCCGCATTTCGGCCACCGTGATGGAGCCGTCGCCGCCGCCGCGTCTCTGGAGATCCCAAAACTTGAGCGGATGCCAGTCCGGCTGCTCGGTCGGGCTGTATTCGAAGGAACGATTCTGGACGAGTTCGGCGTAAAGCCCTCCGTCGGCGGCGTAGTTCAGGTCTTCAAAGAAGATGCCGACCAGATCGGGGCTGATCGGTTTACCCGGCCCGCAAGCCTGAATCGTGACGGTTGCCTTTTCCGCATGCACACCGGGAGAAATACCGGCAACCAGAAGGATAAGAAAGATGGATCGACCTGTTTTGACCATGCCACACCTCGAAAAAGAAACCGCCGCTATTGGACTCCATCCCATTGAGCAGTCTGACCTTTCGCCAGGTTCAAGTCTCGTGTGACGGCGCCGTAGCGAAGTCGGCAGGACCCACCGGCGAGGCAGCGCACGGTTACATTCACGAGTTTGCCGTCCTTCCACTGGATGTCCAGCTCGAAACCGCCGCGGGCGCGAAGGCCCTTGACCGAACCACTCGGCCAGGCTTGTGGCAAGGCGGGCAGCAACTCGATCTCGCCGGCACAGCTTTGCAGCAGCATCTCAGCGATACCGGAGGTGCCCCCGAAATTGCCGTCGATCTGGAACGGCGGATGGGCGTCGAACATATTCGGGTA
>DSDB01000392.1 GCA_011057845.1 Phycisphaerales bacterium
CTTCAAACGTGGGGCTGCTGCTCGCACTGTGCATTGGGCGTGGCGGCCCGAACCGGCAAGGACATCGAGGTCCGCGAGAAGGACCGCCTCACCGGCAAGCCCGTCATCGTCAAGACCTTTGACGGCAAGGTCGCCTCCCTCACGCCGCCAACAGCCGTCGCCTGGTTTGGCCAACGCCCCAAGCCCGACGGCACATGGGCCTCGGCCGGCTGCTTCCATCAGGGCTTCTTCACCGACGCCGACAGCCTCAAGAAGTGGGTCCAGGCCAATCCCTACGAAACCGGCAGGCTCATCCCCATCAGCCAGGCCCTCGCCGACAAGATGAAGCTCTCGCCCGAACAAATCCAGAAGGCCTGCAAGATCGGCGAATGTTCGCCCAAGTGACCCATGGAACGACTCTTTACATCTCTGACCCGCGCCGTCGAAGGGACCCCGGCCATCGCCATCGGCGCGGCCCTGGCCTGGGGGATACTCAGCATCCTGCTGAGCCCGTGTCACCTGGCGAGCATCCCACTCATCGTCGGCTTCATTGACAAGCAGGGCCGCATGTCCACCGGCAGGGCCTTCGGCATTTCCACCCTCTTCGCCGTCGGCATCCTCATCACCATTGCCGCCATCGGCGCCGTCACCGCCGCCGCGGGGCGAATGATGGGCGACGTCGGCCGCTACGGCAACTACTTCGTCGCCGCCATCTTCTTCGTCGTCGGCCTGCACCTGCTCGACGTGATCCCCATGCCCTGGTCAGGTCCGGGGCAGGTTGGCATGAAACGCAAGGGCATGCTCGCCGCCTTCCTCCTCGGCCTGGTCTTCGGCGTCGCCCTGGGCCCCTGCACCTTCGCCTATATGGCCCCGATGCTGGGCGTGACCTTCAAGTTGGCCTCGACGAACATTTCCTATGGCATACTGCTGCTGCTGGTCTACGGCATCGGACACTGCTCGGTCATCATCTTCGCCGGGACGTTCACGGAGGTTGTCCAGCGGTACATGAACTGGAGCGAGAAGTCTCACGGAACCACCATCGTCAAGCGAATCTGCGGCGTGCTCGTACTGCTCGCCGGTGTATACCTGATCTACATAGCTCCGTAAAACCACTACCCATTCAGGAGGACATTTCATGGACAGAAGACGCTTCATGGCCCAAGCCGTTGCCGCGGGCATGGGGATGGCGGCGGCATCGTCGGCCGCGTCGGCCCAGCGACCCGTGAGAATCGTCGGCGTATCGTGCAGCCCGCGCAAGGGCAAGACCACCGCCACCGCCGTTCAGGTCGCTCTCGACGCCGCCAGGACGGTGGACTCCCGCATCATCACCGAACTGATAGACCTCGGCGGTATGGACATCGCCGGCTCAAACGGCGGCGCCACGGCCCCGGACGACGATTTCAGCCTGATCCTGCCCAAACTGAAAGATCCGCTACCTGACGGTCTGATCATCGGCTCGCCCAGTTACTTCCGCAGCATGAGCGCCTTGTGCAAGGCCTTCATCGAACGCCTCGCTGTGCTGCGCAGCCCCACGCTCCAACTGGCTGGCAGGCCCGTCGGCGCCCTAGCGGTCGGGGCGTACCGCAATGGCGGCCAGGAACTCGTCATACAGGAAATCCTCACGGCCATGCTCTGCCATGAGTGCATGGCCGTCGGCGGCAAGCCCCCGGCCCACCAGGGCGCCACGCTCTGGAATGCTTACAGCGACGACATCACGAAGGACGAGCTCGGCATCAACTCCGCCAAACAACTCGGCATCCGCCTCGCCGAAGCCGCCCTCAAACTCACGCCCTAGGGGCGCATCGGCGCCGTTGCCTGGCTGCAGGGCAGGACGCTATCGCTTTGTCCGGCTGGTGGGAGCCCGTCCCGGCTGAACGACCCCAGACCGAAGAAGCCGACTGCGGTGCTTCTTCTGTTCCGCCAGATAGTGCTCGACCAGGATTTGTGAAGAATACTCCTTGACTTAGGGAACGTCTTCGGCTATTGTTGCGTGTATGTACAGATATGCAGATAGCTA
>DSDB01000129.1 GCA_011057845.1 Phycisphaerales bacterium
CGTCCTGGCCGAGGCCCTGGGCGCGGAATTCGTACCGAACGACCTGGAGATCGGCGGCAAGAACGGCGATATCCTGGTCATCACCGGCCCCAACATGAGCGGCAAGAGCACCTATATCCGCCAGGTGGCCCTGCTGACCCTGATGGCGCAGACGGGCTCGTTCATCCCTGCAAAGGAGGCGGTGATCGGCCTGGTGGACCGTATCTTCACGCGGGTGGGGGCCTCGGATGAACTGCTGCGGGGCCAATCCACGTTCATGGTGGAGATGACCGAGACGGCCAACATCCTCAACAACGCCACGGACCGTTCCCTGGTAATCCTCGATGAGGTCGGCCGGGGCACGAGCACCTACGACGGATTGGCGCTGGCCTGGGCGATTACCGAACATTTGGCCACGAAGGTCAGGTGCCGCACGCTTTTCGCCACGCACTACCACGAATTGACGGAACTGGCGGAGCTGTTCAAGAACGTCAAGAACTGCAACGTGGCCGTGCGGGAGTGGATGGATGAGGTGGTCTTTCTGCATAAGATTATTGCCGGAGGCACGGACAAGAGCTACGGCATTCACGTAGCCAAGCTCGCGGGCGTCCCGAAGTCCATCCTCAAACGCAGCAACGAAATCCTGGAGGAGCTGGAAGCCACCTTCGCCAGAGAAGCCACCGGCGACCGCCTGGCCCGCCACAAGACCCGCCAGTCCGACACCAACAGCCTCTTCGTCCAGAAGCACAAGTCCGTCCTGGACAAGCTGGCCTCAACCGATGTCAACCACCTCACACCCATCGAGGCCATCAACCTGCTGAGCCGGATCAAAAGTGACCTGGCTGAAGGGACCTGAATTGCATACAACCCGGAGACTTCGCTGCAGGCTATCGCTCCAGCGGGCGAAGGTGCATATCGAGGAATCTCTCGATGGCTTTGACTGTTTCGTCCTTGAGAGAGCTTGGGCTTTGAGCGACCCAGACCGTGAAGTTGTAGAGTTCCTGGGTGTCGACGCCGATCCACTTGTCGTTACGGTATAGGAAGACCATCAGTGTGGTCATGGCGACCCGTTTGTTGCCGTTCTGGAATGGGGGGTTCTTGATCAACAGATAGAACAGCATAGCGCCCTTGGCGAGCAAGCCGGGATAGGCGGCTCTGCCCGCAAGGCGCAGGAATGGCGTGGCCAGGCAACTCTCAAGGACGTTGGGGAAGCGGGTGGGGAAATCCGGGATGGGCTCGTCGAATGCGAGCAATCGCCGGGCCAGATGGAAGGCCAGGTACTCGACCTCTCTGAGGGTCACATGCCGAATCATTCTTTTCCCAGCATTCGCAGAACCTCGCCGTAGTCCTCGATCGTCTTGTCGATGGCGGCGTCAATCTCTCGCTTGTCGGTCTCGGAAAGGGCCCCGCCGAGGAGGCTCTCGACATAGTCCGGATCGATAGCGTATATCCGTCCGACCCTGACGACCGGGATGTCGCCCTTCTTGACCCGCCGGTAGACGGCAATCCGGCTGATGCCCAAAATGGCCGCCAGTTGCGGAATCGTCATATAGTCGGACTTGGACATTGTCAGGATACTCCGTAGCGGTAGTTGCAGGCGGCGAAGAAGACAAACGCCATGTTAACCTAAGTGTATTATATTAACTTTCGTTAATCTTACTGTGTAGTATTAACAAAAAAGTCTGGATCACGTGGTTTTCTTGCAAAAAACGAGCATGGCCGAGCCGTCGGGGAGGTAGTCTTCGACGGTTCCGGTTTGGGAGAATCCCATGGAGGCGTAGAATGCGCGGGCCTTGGCGAAGGTGGGATGGTCGTAGGTTTCGACGAAGAGCTTGCGGTAGCCCTGTTGGCGGGCGAGGGTCTCGGCCTGCTGCATCAGTCGCCGGCCGATGCCGGCGCGCCGGCAGTCGGGGGCGACGGCGAACCAGCCGAGCCAGACGTTCTCCGGCGGGCCCCAGATATAACGGTGAAGGCCCACCAGCCCGACGATGCGGTCCTCGACTTTGGCCAGGTAG
>DSDB01000418.1 GCA_011057845.1 Phycisphaerales bacterium
GACTTGATCCAGACGGTCACGCTCATGGCGCTGAGGCCGTTGAGGAACGCGCCGTTGTCGGCGTCGTAGACGATGCGGTCGCCGTTGCCCGTCAACGAGATGGCGTCGCCGGCCATCCCGCCGGTACGACTCGGCAGGGGCGAACCGGTCATCACACCGTGGCGGTTGTGCCCGGAGTAGTCCAGGGCCACGTTGCCGCTGCCTTCCTCAAACGTGTACCAGACCAGTAGGTTCGGGTCGGTCACCGGAATATTGGGGGCGGTCCCGAAGGTCCAGACGTCGCCCTTGGTCGTCTGGCCCAAGGAGTTGACTGTGTCGATGCGCCAGTAGATGTTCGCCTCATTCGGCAGGCCCGTCAGGGCATAGCTGGGCCCTATGGGAGAGGCCTGGGGCGTGGTCGCGTTCAAGACGGTATCGTAATTGGTCCCCCAGAACAGCAGGTCCTGAATAGCGTCCAGGCCGCGGTTCCACTGGAGGGTCACATTGCTTGGCTGATTGACCGCGCCGTCCACGGGTCGTGGGTTCCAGGCCTTGACGGGGATCACCGTGAAAGACCAGACCACACCGGCCCAGGGGCTGTCGGGGTGTGTGTCGTTCACTTCGTCGATGGCCCAGTAGTACGTCGCGCCCGGGACCAGACCGGTCGCCAAGTAGACGGCAAACGTAACGAGGCCTTTGTCGGCGCTGGCGACGCGGTTGACAACGTCCGCCTGGTTGCTGCTCAGGTAGACGTGGTGCTGTGCCGCGTAGGCGCCCGGCGTCCAGGACAGGGCGACGCTGGTCTGGCCGATCTGACCGCCGTCGGCGGGACTGGGGCCGGAGGCCTGGGTGGGCGGTGGCACGATGACGATGCCGTACATGTTGCCGCTGTAGTTCTGAGGCCCGAAGTTGTACGTGCCCGGCTGCAAAACGGAGTTGGAGACGTAGAGAGAGGAGTAGCGGTCGATACTGTTGTTGTTGCCCTCGTCAATGGCGATGTCGTAGCCGGTGTCGGTGAATCCGCCCATCGCGTTCATCCATGCGGAGATTTCAGTAGTGAGAATGGGGTCTCGGCCTTGTCCGCTACCGGAACCGCCTCCCATGCGGTTGTCGATTATCAAATAGACACTGCAGGGACTCGCGACGGTTACGGCCATCGTGAAACCCGCGGCTGCCTTGTCGTCGTTGCGAGTCAGGATATACTCGGCGCCGACCAGCCGCGGAAGCTCTGGCGGAAGCAGCGTGTAGACGTGAACACGGTCTACAAAACACGTCGCCTTGTCGCCAAAGGGCTGACCGGGCGGGTTCATGATTGGGGCAGGGGTAGCCGCCGGGGTCCTGACGACATTGGTGATTATCGGCGCGGCGCCGGCGGAAGCCACAAAGCCTCCCAGGACCACCAGCGAAACACCCATGAATAATAGCTTCCTGGACATGTTGATCCTCCTTACAGTACACGGATACATTGGAACGCTTGATTGCCAACAGCCCGCCATCTGGCGGCGGACGGCTCAATGCCTGTTGATGTCACCTGTATTTCGTTCAGCCGACGGCGGAATCTACAGAAAAACCGGCGAACCGGACAGCCCTATAGGAGCGTTCACACTACAGGCCACGCCATTATTATCGGAACCTGCCGTCGTGCGGACAGTCCTTCAGCACCGGATAAAAACACGTATCGTGGTGTCAATACGGGGGGAAATCCCTGGCCTCGGCGTGATGTCGAACCCTCTTTTCAGTACTGCCGTCCTCCTTTCTGCACCAACCATCCGGGTGGACCCATCATTACCTGCGGTCCACTGCACCCTAGTTTATACCGCGCGATGCGCCGAGATTTCAAGAAAAATCCGCGCTGGGCAGCAAAAAAACAGACGCTACCGCAGAGAAAGCAGCCGTGCCGGGAGGACCCGGCACGGCCGGTTGACGGCGAGTTACTTGGGTAGGGCCGATTTGATTTCGGCCGTGGTAGCACC
Source organism: Phycisphaerales bacterium (assembly GCA_011057845.1). Taxonomy (GTDB): domain Bacteria; phylum Planctomycetota; class Phycisphaerae; order Sedimentisphaerales; family Anaerobacaceae; genus UBA2266. The sequence continues at coordinate 1,953 of DSDB01000418.1, forward strand.
AAGAACGGCCTTGGCGACGGCATCCAGGTCGGTCTCCTGAC
>DSDB01000011.1 GCA_011057845.1 Phycisphaerales bacterium
ACAGGACCGGCTTGCGGCCGCCTGCGTGGCGGTGATGGTAAGACCTATTGGGGAATAGTGTAACGGCAGCACAACTGACTCTGGATCAGTTAGTTCAGGTTCGAATCCTGGTTCCCCAGTTTCTGTCTCATACCCCTTCTTTACCTCAAAAACATCGTTTTTCGCTTCCCGTCCCCCATTTTCGGCTATTTCATCGTTCCGGTAGTCACTGTCATTCCGTTCGCCAGAGTTCGCCAGAGTTCGCCCTTTTTCGCCGAGTCGCGCCAAGCAAAAGGCCGAGACACAAGTCACGTTCTTCTCATCCGTGCCCGTGGCCCGCTGTGCCTCCTCGCTCGGCAAGGCAAGGTCAGGCAGTGCCGCCACCGCCCCGGACTCCTGCCCCCTCAGAACGTGGCTGTATCGACTGAGGGTCAAGTTTACGTCGGAGTGCCTGAGTATCGACTGGGCGACCCGTGGGTGAACACCCGCCGCCGCCAGCCACGAGGCCGTCGTGTGCCGTAGCGAATGGAAATCGCAATACCGCCCAGCCCCATCGACGTAATCCAAGCCGGCGTCGGCCAGGTCCGCTTTCAACATCGGGGCGATCCGCTCTTTGCTCGGCATATTGAAGGCCGTGGCCGTGGGCAGCTTGTCCGCGAAACATCCCCTGAGCACGTCCGCCGTGTCCGGCCGGATAGGTACAACATCTTCCCGCCGCCGCTTGGAGTACCCGGCCCGCACACATACCGTCATCCGGTCGAAATCGAATGAATCAACCCGGAGCGTCCGTATTTCACCCGCCCGGAGTCCGCTTTCAATCGCCAGCCGGTAGAGCACCGACCGTTCGCCGCCGGCCATCCCAAACCGTTCCGGCGCCATCGCCGTGGCCTCAAGTAGCCGGCGCGCCTCGTCAACCTCCAAGCTCCTGCGTTCCCGCCGACGGTCCGTCTCCGTATTCAGGCAGGGAAGGTGCGTCAATGGCGATTCGACAGCGCGTCCGTCCCGGACCATCCACCGGGCGAATTGCTTCACCACCTTCAGGAACGAATTGTAGCTGCGAGCACTGATGCCGACGCCCCCATCCCGCAATTCCCCCAACCACAACTCTAGGCGGCTTGCCGATATGTCCGACCAATAGGCGAATCGGCACCCCGCGAAAACCCGTCTCAACTCACATTCGACCTGCCGAATGTATTTGTTGCTCCGGCCCCGCGCTTTCAATGTCCCGATGAAGTCCGCCATGTGTTCAGACAAAGGCGTAGCCGCCGCAACACGGCGACCCGAAATCAGGTCCAACTCCAGCAACCTTCCTCGCAGATTGTCCGACGCGCTCTCCAGCCACCGGCTCAACTGCACGTCTGGCGTCTCGCCGGCCCCCCGGCAATTTACGAGACGCTCAATCTGACGGCCCAGGGCCGCCGTCTGCTCTTTGTCGGTGAATCCGGAAAAACGCCTGCGAACACCCGTATGATCTCGGAGCTCCAAATACCACCGCCGAGTCGCCCTTGTCTTGCCATTCCGATCTCGATAGGTGCTTCGAAATACACGCATCACTTCGACTCCTTCAGCCATCGGTCCCGCGGCGGACAGCCGCACTCCACCCATCGCTCAATTTCAGCGCGAGACCACAAGACCTTACGGCCAAACCGTAGCGGCGACGGCCCGATTCGCCCAGAAGATTCCATCGCATAAAAGCACGTTCGCCCCATACCAAGCAATTTCGATGCGGCGCTGGCGGGTATCAGCAAGGGCTCCATGCCGCCGCCGTCCGGCCCGATCCTCACAGGTTGCCTGTGAGTTTCGCCCATCACGACCGCCCGCCCTTCCCGGCCCACCGGACCCGGATCGCCCCGGCCGGTCGATGCCCCGGCCGCTGCCGTTGTTGCGGCGCCCGATCATCAGGTATGCACCCGTTGACGCCCCATTCGCGCCTCTTGGCCTTGAGAGCCTCATTGAATCGCTCGATCTCATTCATAATGTCCAGATCCCTTCGTCATATCCTCGAACCGCGTGA
>DSDB01000308.1 GCA_011057845.1 Phycisphaerales bacterium
GTGGTTTGTGCGGGCGATTGTGGAGGGCAAAGAGCTTGAGGCAAGTCCGGTGTTTGTGCTCAGTGCTGAAGCGGCCAAGCGGCCCTATATCTCGATTCCACTGCAGACGCCGCAGGGTTATATGCCGAATGACGCCTCGGTGGGCGACCTGGACGGGGATGGGCGGTATGAGATTGTGCTGCATCAGGCGGGGCGCGGGCGGGACAATGCGCAGGCGGGGTTCACCGACCCGCCGATACTGGAGGCCTACACGCTGGATGGGCGGTTTCTCTGGCGGATCAACCTGGGACGGAATATCCGCGAGGGGGCCCATTACACGCAGTTTATGGTGTACGACCTGGATGGGGATGGGCGGGCGGAGGTGGCCTGCAAGACGGCCGATGGGACGGTGGATGGGGCCGGGATGGTGATTGGGGATGCGCAGGCGGACTATCGCAATCGGCAGGGGTATGTGCTGGAGGGCCCGGAGTATCTGACGGTCTTTGATGGGCGAACCGGGGCGGCTCTGGCGACGACCGATTACGTGCCGTCACGCGGGGATGTGGCGAGTTGGGGCGACGATTACGGCAACCGGGTGGACCGGTTTCTGGCCTGCGTGGCGTATCTGGATGGGCAACGGCCGAGCCTGGTGATGTGCCGGGGATACTACATACGGGCGGTGTTGGCGGCGTGGAACTGGCGGGATGGGAAGCTCAGCGGTGTCTGGACGTTCGACAGCGACGACGGAACTGAGGGACATCGGGCGTATCGGGGTCAGGGCAATCACAATCTCAGCGTGGCGGATGTTGACGGCGACGGTAGGGATGAGATTGTCTATGGGGCATGCGCGATAGACGACGACGGGTCCGCCCTGTACTCAACGGGACTGGGGCACGGTGACGCGATGCATCTGGCGGACATTGACCCGGTCCGGCCGGGGCTGGAGGTCTGGGCCATTCACGAGCGGCCCAGGCACGGGTATGGTGCGAATCTGCGGGATGCGGCCACGGGCAAGGTCCTCTGGGGATTGCCGCTGCGGGACCCGGGACGCGGATTGGCGATGGATATCGACCCGCGGTATGAGGGCTATGAGTGCTGGGCGAACAACTCCGATGGGCTGTACAGTTGCCGGGGCGAACGCATTACCCGCGCTAAACCCAACTCGTGCAATATGGGCGTCTGGTGGGATGGGGACCTGCTCCGCGAACTGCTCGACGGCGGCCGCGGCGGGGCGTACATCGACAAGTGGGAGTATGAGACGGGGACCACGCGGCGGCTGCTGGACGGCGGGATATACGACTGTGTGACGAACAACGGCACGAAGGCCAATCCCTGCCTGTGCGCCGATATTCTGGGAGACTGGCGAGAGGAGGTCATCTGGCGGACGCGGGATGGGCGCGAACTGCGGATTTTCTCCACGCCGATCGAGACGGAGCATCGACGGGTGACGTTGATGCATGATGGGGTCTATCGGCTGGGCATCGCCTGGCAGAACGTGGCGTACAATCAGCCGGCGCACACAGGGCGCTACCTGGGCGAGTCGTCCGGCGGGCAGTAATCGGGGGCTGTGGGTCCTGCCTGCGGCCGGTTACTTGCCGGTGGCGGCCCAAGCGGTGCTTCGGCAGATGATCTGTTGCATGGTGGGGTGCTTGATGGCCTTGAAGTCGTGGCCGAAGGCGTTGTGGACGACGCGGCCCTTGCCATAGGGGCGTACAAAGACCAGCGGCTCTTCGGCCTTGCTGAAATCGGAGTAGGCCGAGACGAGGACCTCAATCGGCTCATCGCCCTGGAGCTTGGAATAGAGTTCGTCGAAGATGCTGAAGTCTTCGAGGCCCTGGGTAATGGGGTGGTCCTTCTTGGCGATCTTAGCCTGGAAGACGCTTCTGGGGCCGTGGCCGCTCTTGCCCATGACCCACTTGCGGCCGCAGAGCTTGCCGAACTGCTCCCAGTCCTTGAACGAGGCGCTGGCCAGATGCTGGACGATGAAGCCCTTACCGCCTTCGACGAAGGACA
>DSDB01000314.1 GCA_011057845.1 Phycisphaerales bacterium
CCCTCCAGCGCCGTCCACCACAAGGGCAGCCGCAGCGCCGCGTCGAACACGGTCACCGCCAGTCCCCCAATGACCGCAATCGCCCCGAAGAACCGGATGAGTTCCCGATACCGCATCACATCGCTGGACATGAACAGCAGCAGCGCCCCAAGCACCGCGTACATCGCCGACAGCGTCCGAATCAGGTAGCTCGCCACCGGCGTATACTCCAGCGTCCCAAGCCCCATCCGCGCATGGATCGCCGCCATCCACCCGAACGGACAGAACACGAACACCAGCGCCCCCAGCATCGCCACCCCCGTCGCCCGCAGCACAAACAACACAATCGCCCGGTTACTCAAAGCAACCTCCTGTCACTATCAACCATCCCTGTCATATCCAGCCGGCCATCCCAGACACTCAAGGAATCGGCCGCGATAGAATTCACTGCGCACTGCAAAGAGCATCAATAACAAATCCGCCGCGTACATCCAAGCGGCGACCACCAGTCCGGTTTGGAGCAACTGTGCCACAATCCGTCGATCGATTCCCACACCGCTAACGACGATCAACAGAGCGCCGAACAGCGCCACAGCCGCCAGACACAATGTGAGGACCGTTGCGCCCAGCCACAGACTGAATCGCACCAACTCGCGACGCTCGCCGCAAAGCCGCCGAGCCAGCGCCAAGGACCCCAGCAGCGCCGCCGCCAGCGCCGCTTCCAGCATGACCAGTTGGAACGACAGTTCGCGTCCGAGGCCTTGCCCTGCCATAGCCGCGGCGCATATCCCGACCATGACGACGAGGGCGATGAAGAACCTGCCGAGCCGGCCGCGGCGGCTGAGCCCCCCGCAGAGCAGCCAAATCACGCCCAAGCCGGCCAACATCGAGTGGAACATCAGAGTATAGACCCGCCCTTCGATGTCCGACCACCCCAGTGACTTGACGAACGCCGACCACGCAACAAAAAGGATGGCAAGCGGCACAAGGACCGCAAGCACCCGAGGGTGTCGGTTGGTCTTCACCAGAAACACGGCCGCAAAGACAATTGCCCAAGGTGTCACTATAGGCAGACTGTAATAGAGCTTCCAGTCCACCGTCGCCGATGCCGACGGCGGGCCCGCAAGCTCGCCCAGACCCATTGACGCTACGACTGTCAATTGGCCAAACACGGTTATCGGTACTCGCCACGAGTACGAACACGTCCCGCCTCACCCATACTCGAAGGTGCCGGCCCCGACTTCTCTGCCGTTCTTGTACACGGCAAACACCGGCGGCCCGGCACCCGCGACCCGGCCTCGATAGCGATAGCCCCTGACGTCTTCCAGCCAGTGCGATATGTCAAGGCATGTGCCGTTGCGGCGGACTTCGACCGTCTGGCTCAGCGGGCCTCCGAGGCTAAGCGTCGTCTCGGCCCCGGCCTCCACTTCAAAGGTCATTGGCTCGTCGAGGCGACAATACGGTCCCCCGGCCAGGTGTATTTCGCGCACGGTATAGATGGAGGCGGGCAGCCGCATAACGCCTTCCTCGCAAGCGGCCCTTATCCTGTGGCCGCCACCGTCAAAGAGCACCAGCGTTTCCACGCCCGATCCGTCGATGCGGAGCGTGCCCGTTTCGACAGAGGACTCTTCGCACCGCGATGGTCCCGGCGGCATGAATAGAACGACCGCGATACAGAACACCGCAACCGATTCAGCCCGCATTCTCAATAATCTCCACTGCAAGAAATCTGTGGCCGGCAATGTAATCGAAAATCGAAAATCCCTTTTACTTATCCTTCACATGCTTATCCGCAAAATCCATGTACCGCTGCCAGTCATACTCCGTCAGATCATGCCCGCCCGTGCGCACATGATACCCGATCCGGCCGATCTGCACGGGCGAATCGAGCCCCGGCATTTCCTCGACCCCCAGCCCCTTGTCGCCGAATAATTCGTACACCGCACTGGCATGTTTCGCCGCCAGGAACTCCCCCCGCGGGTCCGCCCACAGGTCCTTGTCCGCGCTGGC
>DSDB01000196.1 GCA_011057845.1 Phycisphaerales bacterium
GTTTAGCGTGACTACGGCCACGGTTCTCCCGGACGCCGTCACAAATTCGACCTCGAGGCCGTCAGGTTCATATACCTGCACGACGGCTCCGAGGTCCCCCTTCTTGAGCCCGAATCCCGGCACGTCTTTGTTCAGCACCACGGTGTCCAGTGTCTTGAATCTCATGGAAGGTCTCCTGGATACGCTGTCACAAATCGAGGAACCTCTTGCCCGGTCAGCACAATCCAGATGCTCACCACTCTCTTCGCTTTCCCGGAAGGTCCTTTTATTGTACTACTGATCTCCCACTTCTTGCCATACGCAGTGGTGTGACGGAGAATAGCGTTCTTGTTGAGGTGCTCCCGGCGAAGATCGGCCTCAAACTGCCTCCAATTCTCGCAGGTGTAGCCCAAAGACGCAAAGAATGCCGCCTTGAATCGACCCACTGGGTGTATCGGCGATAATACGTAATCGTACAATTTCGCAGGGTCGATTATCGCGTTTTCAGCGTTTGGCAGTCTCATGGTCAATCCATGTTAGCAGCGGTGAACCGTTATTCAAGCAGGAATTGGCCCCTCTGGGCAGTAGGGCCTAATCGCGGTTTTGCGGTGGTCAGGGGTGAAGGAGGCTGTTATAATGTACAGGCCGGGTGGTCTGAGGCTGGTTTTTGGGCTTGGCCGGCAGGTCGCGCATGAATGTATAAACGGCACGCGTGGCTTTCACGATGAAATGACTCAGCAAGCAAGGAGTGGTCAAGATGGCAAACAAGAGTTTGCACAGTATCTGTCGTTGGACGTTCAATGCGGGCAAGGGCGGGTTCGTGCCGGGGGATATGCGGCCGCAGTGGGGCAAGGGCTTCGGCACGCCGGAGATGATCAAACTGGTGGCCGACAAGATCACCCCGCGGATGCCGGATAACGTGACCCTGGGCATCGAGATGCACTACGACGCCGAGGTGGACGACGCCAGCGCCGCCGCCGTGGCCGACGCCCTGGTCGACAGCAAGCTGCACCTGGCGATGATTACGCCGGGGGCCCACAGCCATTTCGCCTACGGCGGTATCGCCTCGCTGGACCCGAAAGAGCGCAAGGCCGCCGAGGACCTGGGCACACGGACCGTGGACCTGGCCTACGGCAAGCTCAAGAAGGCCTGGCACCCCGATCCCGGCCTGGAGCCGGCCTTCATTATCTGGAACGGCTCGTTCGGCTACGACATCGCCACCGTAGGCGTCCGCTCGATGTACCAGAACCTCAAAGAGAGCGTCGCGGGCCTGTGCAAGTACGAGGCCAAGGCCGGCGGCAAACTGTGGATCGGCTTCGAGCCCAAGCCCAACGAGGGCCATCCCGCCATGCTGATCCCGACAGTCGCCAGCGCCATCGTGTTCTGGCGCAAGGTCGAGCAGGAGTTCGGCGTCTCGCCCAAGCGCAAGGGCGTCAACAAGGAATTCGGCCATTCCGAGATGATCGGCCTGGACCACGTCTATGACACGATCGAGGAGCTCGACAACGACATGATGGTCCACATGCACCTCAACAGCCAGGGCTACAACGATGGGATCATCCTGGGCGGGCCGGGCAAGTACGACATCGACCACGGCGCGCGGATCAACGGCATGAACATCGCCATCGCCGGACTCATCCAGCAGGCCGGCTACGCCCGCTGGAAGGGCCACGACATGCAGACCCGCGCCTACGACAACGCCGAGCAGGGTATCGACCGCGTCATTCGCAGCGTGCTGAGCTGGGAGGCCTGCGAACAGGCGGCCCGCGAGATCGACACCACACTGCTGATGGAGGCCCTGATCAACCGCCGCACCGCCCAGGCCGAGGATATGATGCGCCACGCCGTCGTGAGCGCCCACAAGGCCTTCGACAAGATGTACAAGTAGGCTGAATTAAAGGGGTCCGGTACATTTTTTCGGTCGGTGTCTCCACGGCTTGCGGGAACGAATGATTGCCGTGGGCCAGGCCCAAAAATGTACCGGACCCCTTCGGCTAAAGGATAA
>DSDB01000201.1 GCA_011057845.1 Phycisphaerales bacterium
CCGCGCTGGCCCTTGCCCACCGGCGTCACGAGGTCGATGATTCGCATGCTTATCTCTTCCGACGTCGTCTCCAGAACCAGCCGCTCTTCCGGATGCAACGGCGTCAGATCGCTGAAGACCACCTTGTCGGCCAGCAGGTCCGGGCCCTCATAGTTGATCGCCTCGACCCGAAGCAGCGCAAAGTACTTCTCCGACTCCTTCGGCGGGCGAATCTGGCCCGACACCACGTGTCCCGTGCGAAGCCCGAAACGACGAACCTGCGACGGCGAGACGTAGATGTCATCCGACGACGACAGGTAGTTGTACTGGGTATTGCGGAGGAAGCCGTACCCGTCGGGTAATACCTCGAGGACCCCCTCGCCGTACATCAGACCGCTGGCGCGGATTCGCTCCTTTAGAATTCGGAAGATCAGGTCCTGCTTCTTGAGGGCGCTGTACTCCGACAGTCCCTCATTCTTCGCCATTTCGTGCAGCTCGGCCACGGTCAGTTTCTGAAGGTCGGTCAGGTACAGGTTGCCCTTCTTGATCCGTTCGTACTTCTGATGCGTGGACTCTTCCTTTTCCGCCGGCTCAGCGCCCTCGCCTGGTTCGCCTGGCTCGCCCGGTTCGGCCGTGGCGGTCGCGGCCTCCGTAGTCGCCGAGGCCGCCGCCATCTCCGCCGCTTCGATCTCTTCGTCGATATCTACGGGAAGACCGGCCTGGCGCGCCTTGTCGGCGGCGCCGGAGGTCTTCTTTTTGCGCTTCTTACGATTCTTCGCTGCGCCTTTGTCGCCTTTTGCTGCAGCTCTTGCCATGGTTACTCCTTCGTCACTGTGAACGTGCTGTAGTCGCTCCACCGATGGAAAGACCGGTGAAGACGCTCCCGCGAAAGCCCCGGCGGGTCGCGTATGTTTCTGGGTCACCCTCTCAAACGGGGCGATACCGAGTCGGCTCAAACCTCACACGCGCAAACCGACAGGAACATGCAAGAGGCTTGAGACTGTGTGCAAACCGTGGGAACCCCACTTATGTATTCGCTACTATATTGGAGAAGATATCGGCGACCTGACTGGCTAACGCCGACTCGTCGGAATTGTTCTCGACTATATTATCGGCGAGGCGAATCTTCTTGTCCAGCGAAATCTGCAAATTCTCACGCATTTCGGCATCATTTTTTTTGCCGAAAACCTTGTTTTTGGCCCGTGCGAGCCGTTTTTCCCGGTCACACCGCACAAAAACCAGCCGGTCGCATTTCGTATGCCAGCCCACTTCCACCAGCAGGGGCATGTCCAGGACAATCGCCCGCACGGCAAGGTTCCGCCGGTATGTTTCCATGAACGACTGTGCCTTGGCCAGGACCACTGGATGGACGATCTCGGTCAGGCCGGCCAGTTTTGACGCGTCGGCGAAAACGCTGTCCGCGACACGGCCGCGGTCGATACGCCCGTCCTCATCCAGCACCCCCGGCCCAAGAAGCTCGACGACCTGACGCTTCACCTGGGGCTGTTCCAGTGCCGCGTGGGCCAGGGCGTCGGCGTCAATGACGGCACATCCCAGCCGTCCGAACGCCCGAGCAACCGTGCTCTTGCCCGAACCGATGCCGCCCAGCAGGCCGATGACAGGTTTTTTCCGGGAATGCGCCACAACTGAACAACGCAAGAGTCTAACCGTCTCCAGAGAGCCGATCAAGGCACATTCTATTGTACAGGTCCAGGACGGGTTGTCAAGCCCTCCGCCATTTTTTCAGCCCCACGAAAAAAGGCCGTCAACCGACGGCCTTGTGATTTCGCTGCCTGAAGGGACGGCTCAACGTATCCGAAGCCGCGACGGGCATTTGCGAAGCGTCCTGAGCAGGTAGTTCTCGACCACGGCGTTCCAACTCATATCCCGGGCCAGCGTATACCCGGTCCGGATCATGCTCTCGATGTCCGCTTCGCTGCGCGGCAGGTTGGCCAGAATGCGGTGGGCCACGGACCGCGCCACTCTCGCTTCGATCTCATC
>DSDB01000177.1 GCA_011057845.1 Phycisphaerales bacterium
ATTCTGCACCCGCGGCGGGTAGACCAGCTCGGCCACGTCAATGGCGCCCGCGTTGGCCCGTGGGCGCATCTCCAGGCTCGTCGGATCGATCAGCGTGTTCTCCCAGGAAAACTGCAACAGGTTGACGCCCTCTTTGAGCGTCAGGGCCCGGCTCTCTCTGGCCAGCGTCAGGTCCGCCGAATTGTAAATCGTCAATTGCACCGTATCGCGGCTCGGCAGCGTCACCAGGTCCACCTTGCCCAGGCACACCCCCCCCATCGCCATTATCGTCAGTATCGTAATCATCCGTTTCATAGTTGAACCCCTTTGTCAGAGTCGAACTCTCTCTGTCATGCTGATCTGTAGGGTGTGCAACTTGTTGCACACGCGGTTTATTTCTACGGTCGGACGTTTCGCCGGTGATAGTGCATCTTGAGCTCCTTCACCGCCGGTCCGTCCGCCGTCCGCGCCGGCAGTTGAACCTCGAACTCCAGCGTGAAGGCGTCCTTCTTCTCGTACTCCATGTTGCACGACTCCATCTCCCACATGCCCGGGATATGCTGGATCATCGTCAGCACGGTGGGGCTGTCCTTGAAGTTCTCGATCTTCGCGGTGATCTCCTCGTCCGTATCGAACAGCACGATCTGGTCGTTGTTGTTCTTGCGGACGTTGATCCGTGCGTCCCGCTGCTTGCGCTGCGTGACCACGATATCGCGGCTGTCGCCGATGTACAAATCGGTCTTCTCGCCGACCGGGACCATGCCCGTCACGTCCTCGCCGAGGAAGATCGTGCCGGCGTGCCCATCGTCCTGGAAGATACGCGCCTTGCCGCCCCACAATGCGTATTGTCCGAGTTTGCTCGGTGCATCGTTCCTGATGCGGTAGCTGACGGGGATACCGACGTTCTGGTTCTCCAGCTTCTCCGGATCCCACGGCTGCTGCGCCGCGTCGAACCGCCAGACCTTCGTGATCGGCACGCCCGCGGCCCGCAGGAACAGCAGTTGCTTGGTCTCCTCGTGGTCGATGCCCTGCTCGAACGCCTCGCCGTAGTCCAGCAGCACCCGCGCCCGGTCAAAATCCTCGCCGGAGAAGTTCCGCAGGACCAGGTAGCTCTTGAGGTCCACGGCCGTTTCCTGCTTGTCGGCAACCGCCTTGTAGGTAATCAGCCGGTCGATATTGCTCAGCAGGTAGCTGATCCGCACGCGCTCGGCGTAGTCGCCGTCGCTGGCGATTTCCCAGACCAGGGCCGCCTCGTTCGGCGGATAGCTGACGTTCAGCAGCGTGACGGTCTGCGGATGGTCCAGCACCGCCAGCCGGATGGAATCGGCGTCGATGCTCACCGCCTTCCACGAGAAGTCCACCTTATTGACGCCCTTCTGGAGCGTCAGGACCCGCTCTTCCTCGATCAGCGTCGCGGCCGGGTTGTCCAGCCGGATCACCGTCGCCGCCCGCTCCGGCAACGCCACCAGCTTGATCCGCCCCTGCGACAGACCACCGACCGCCAGCACCGCGATCATGGCCAACAGAATCATCTTCTTAGTGTTCATTGTCGAATCTCCTTTCAGAATCGTCACGAGATAAGTACTCAGTTACATTGTGCGTGTTGTGCGCCTTGAGCGACTATTTCAAAGCCGGGAGCCAAGTTGTCATGCTGAGCGAAGCGAAGCATCTGGCCCTCGAATGAGAGGTTTCACGTGTTCGCAGCCCAGATGCTTCGCTGCGCTCAGAATGACACACCATGCTGTCACCCTGAGCGAAGCGAAGGGTCTGGGTGTCGCACAGGAATGACTCTCCGCCGCGATCAGAATAACGCACATCTCGTTGAGGTAGTCTCTGAGCCATGATTCCGATTCCAAACCTGCTACTTGGCCTGCGTCCGTGGATTCACGACCCGCCCCATGAACAGTATGCTGCCCACCTTGTTGTCCTTTATCAGGAACACGAACGGATGGTCCGCGCGAAAGACCGGAGTCTCCATGACGGCCGTCAGCTTCATGATGA
>DSDB01000572.1 GCA_011057845.1 Phycisphaerales bacterium
CTTGGGCGTGGGGGCGTCGAGGTTGTCGAAGACGGCCTTGACCATGGCGGGGGTGAACTCCTTGGAGCCCAGGCCATAACGGCCGCCCACGATCACCGGGTAGCTGTGGAATGGGCCCTTGCCTTCGCCCATGGCCTCACCGATGGCCGTGCGGACGTCCATGTAAAGCGGTTCGCCGATGGCGCCGGGCTCCTTTGTACGGTCGAGGACCGCGATCTTCCGGGTGGTCTTGGGCAGGGCATCAATGAACGACTTGATGCAGAAGGGTCTGAACAGGCGGACCTTCAGGACGCCGACCTTCTGGCCCTGGCCGGCGAGATACTCGACGGTCTCGGCGACCGTTTCGACGCCGGAACCCATGGCGATGATGACCTTCTCGGCGTCGGGGCAACCTTCGTAGTCGAAGAGCTTATACTGGCGGCCGGTCAACTTGGCGAATTTGTCCATGGTCGCCTGCACGATGGACGGGGCGGCCAGGTAGAACGTGTTGACCGTTTCACGGCCCTGGAAGTAGACGTCGGGGTTCTGCGCCGTGCCGCCGATGACGGGACGATCCGGCGACAATGCCCTGGCCTTGTGCTGGGCGACCAGTTCGTCGTCGATCATGGCCCGCATATCGTCGTAGGTCAGCTCCTCGACCTTCTGGACCTCGTGGCTGGTACGGAAGCCGTCAAAGAAGTGTACGAACGGCACACGGGAGGCCAAAGTCGCCTGTTGGGCGATCAGGGCCATGTCCATGACTTCCTGCACGTTGTTGGAGGCCAGCAAGGCAAAACCGGTTTCGCGGCAGGTCATGACATCGGAGTGGTCGCCGAAGATGGACAGCGCCTGGCAGGCCAGCGACCGGGCCGAGACGTGAAAGACGGTCGGCAGCAGTTCGCCGGCGATCTTGTACATGTTGGGGATCATCAGCAGAAGCCCCTGAGACGCCGTGAAAGTGGTCGTCAGGGCGCCGGCGGCCAGGGCCCCGTGCACCGCGCCGGCTGCGCCGGCCTCGGACTGCATCTCCGTTACCGAAGGGATGGTGCCCCAGATGTTCTTCTGGCCGGCCGCGGACTTGGCGTCGGCCTCTTCGCCCATGCCGGAGCTGGGCGTAATCGGGTAGATTGCTATCACTTCATTGACGGCGTGGGCTACATGGGTTGTTGCCGAGTTGCCGTCAATCGTCACTATTCTACGAGCCATAAATTCTCCAAATTCGTGTTACACTGCCCCTGAAATGGCACCAAAATACCCCGCCTCTTGGCAAGGAAATAGGCTTCTATCCGTTCCAACCTGCGATTTTCGGTATTCCGAGCCTGTACAACCGGCTGGAGGCCGCCAAACCACAGGAATAGTGATTTATACTACTTCCGGCCCCTCTAGGCAATGCAAATTCCCGGCAATCGCCCTGTAATCCGCCGCCCCAAGGGTCTCCATATCCGGGGCCGCTCCAACAACCGCAAACCGCCCGTCCGCGTCTGCCTTAGGCGTCGAGATCGAAGATATCGAGCCAGCGTTCGGTTTCACCCTCGCTGAGGCCCTGTCTTTTGCCGGGGGGCTCTTTGGGAGGGCTTTTTCGGCTCAGTTGCCGTTCGACGTAGTCCCAGAAGGCCTCGCAACGCATGACGGAGGCCCGAGCCGCCAGGGCCGCCCGCCGCAGACGCCGGTCATTGCTGACGACCGTGAGTTTCGCCGCGGCCGGGTCGCTTTCGAGTTGATCCTCGATCACCGCGTCGGTCTCGACGCCCCGCCCGCTGAAGAAGACCTCCAGATGCCTCATGGCGTCGAACGCGCCTTTGTTCGGCGGGCCTACCCCGTCGAAGATAATCCGCCCCTGCCGGCCGCACCGCGCGAGACAGCGGTCCAGCATCTCGCACAGTCGAACATCGGTCAGGTCCCACAGCTCCTCGTCCAGTTGCTGGACCGACCGCAGAAGATTGTGTCCGTCAATCAAGTACATGCTGCCGTGTCGTCCGGATTTCGATTAC
>DSDB01000249.1 GCA_011057845.1 Phycisphaerales bacterium
GACGATGAATTGGCGCTCCTCAATACTGCGGCGAAGGGGCACGGCGGCCAACTCCAACTCCACGGACCACTCATTGCCCCAGTGATGATAGAGCCTCTCCGAGGCGGCGGCAGCCAGTACGGGCATGGCGCTGCCGGCGGAGGCGTCTTCGCGACGGGCATCGGCAGTTGTTTCGCTGCGCACGGCGATTTGCTCATCGGTTCCAACCAGCAGGCGGCCCCGCTGGAAGTCGGCGTCTACCAGGGATACCCTCGGGGCGGTCCAGGTCTCGCCGCCGCGGGGCGCCGATGCCTTGATACTCAGGGCCGTAACGCCGACGCGGGCGTTACGCAGCCGGACGAGCAGGACAGACGCAGGACCCGGCTCGATAGACCATTTGACAAGGTTCGGGCACGCCACGTCCGTGACGGTCCAGGGGGCGGGGATGGACAGCCGCAATTCTCTCAGGCCTCGTCTCAGAACATGAACACTGTAGAGGCAGGTCAGGTCCTGCGAGGTTCGCCCGACGTTGACCGTCGTCGCGGAATCGCCCAGGAGAATCGCTCGCTGGTCATCCTGTCGGCCGTTGCCGAGCAGCAGAACCGTCACGGCACTGTGGCCGCCGAGAGTCAGTTCAACGCTGGTGGTGTCGGTGGTCCGGTCGTAGGAGGGCTTGCCCGCCGGGACGGTGGAGTGAATCTCGAGGTCGCCGGCGGCCTTGATCAGCATCGTGGCGGCGACCACCTCCGGGACGGAAAGGGACAACTGCATGCCGCCCTGAGCCAGCTCCGAGAGCCTGGCGTTGCCTTCGACGGCCAGTTGGTGTGCGCCGCGGCCGCTGACAATGACGGTCAGGCGCGCCTGCCCATCAAAACCCAGGGGCGCGGTGGCGCCGTCGAGCCTCAACGAGGTCAGGCCGATCTGACCAAAGGCAATGGGAATGGGGATGGGCCCCTCGGTCAGTGAGACAACCTCCAGAACACCGGCGACTTTGACCTTGTCGCCTTCGATATGGGCCGTGTAACGGGCCGACGCAATCTGGCCGATGTCGCGGTCCTCGATCCCTTTGGTATTGGCCTGGGCCGCGGCCAGCAGCCTGGCAAACTCTCCCCGGTCCATCAGAATGACCCTGTCGCACGGGTCGATGATCTCGCCAATATCCTGGTAAGGTACGAAGACCCTCGGTTGGGTGGCGGACGGCCGCGAAGGCGGCGCGACTTCAGCGCCGACCGCCGCAAAGGCCAGAGCCACACCCATCACTGCAATTGCTGACATCTTCATGGCAAGTCTCCTCACCGAACGAGCGTCATAAGTCCATTGAGGCATCCGACAACGCTCCTTACTTCTTGTCCGGTTTCGGTTCGTTCTTCGACTCAGGATCGCTCACGGGTTGTTCCGCAGGCGGTGGTGATTCGGTTTTCTTTCGGCGGCCCAACCGCCCCAGGAACAGGCCGGGTAACCTGACAAATATCCACTGCCCAAACCAGAGGACGGCCACGAGGCCGGCCGCGTACAGACCCGTGTGCGCCACCCGCTCGACGAACATGGGCCAGACAAAGTTCAACAGACCCCCTGCGACCGCGGCCGCCACAAGAATCACCAGACGCGTGAAACCGCCCAGTTTGAGCATGACGACGCCCGCCAAGAGGATGATGGCCCAGACCATCACGGCGAACCACTCGCCCCGCCAGGCCGTGACCGACAAGACACCGGGCGCGCCTTGGCGCACGAAGTCAATGGCGCGACCCTGTCCGGCAAGCTTCAATTGCACGGGCGCCGGCTGGCCCTGAGCGAGCGTCGAAACCATCTGCGTCAGTTGCCATCCCTGAAGGAGGCTGAAGACCCGCTTGTGGCCGAGCAGGACGTAGTCCTGTGGCAGCCAGAGACGCCACAGCGTCTGTTGGACGGGGATTTCCGGCGGCAGGGCCGGGGCCTGGAGGTCCGAGGGCGAGGCGTTCTTGAGGCCGTAGGCGATTTCCAGGACGAACC
>DSDB01000302.1 GCA_011057845.1 Phycisphaerales bacterium
ATGCGGCAATACAATCGCGAGGTGGCCAAGCGCAACATCGCCATCGAGTTAGGCGCGCGGGTGGCGGCGCACGATGCGTCGCAGATAATGCACATCGGAGATGAGACGGTGGTGGCGGAGATGGAGGTGCCGTCGTGGATGGCGGGCAAGAAGCTGGGCGAGATGCAGTTGCAGTCGGTGCACAATGTGTCGGTGTTCATCGTCAAGGAGAAGGCGGACGGCCGGGAGCCGCACTTCGTGACGCCGAACGCGGATTACTGTTTCCGCGAGGGCGATACGCTCCTGGTGGGCGGGACACCGCAGGACGTAGAGGCGCTGAAGCAGCGGGCGTGAATCCATACGTGGATGAGTGTTGTCTTTACGAGGGATTCTGTGGTCTACGCACTCGACGGCCAATCCGGCGTAGGGAAATCCAACGGCACCAAGCGGTGGTCCTTGGTATCGTGCAGCAGGCGGGCGGTCGAAACGCCGACGTCGACCAGGGAGGCGCCGAACCGAGCGAGGAGTCTCGATACGGCCGACGGCAGTCCTGGGCCGTCAGTTGTGCAGCGGACTGTGGTGGACCCGCCGGGTGTGGGCGTGGGCAGTGGTGCGGGGCGTGGGGGCGCCGGCCTGCTTGGCCCGGGCGGCGATTCGGACGTTGACGCGGGCGATGAACAGGTCGGTGCTGGGGGTCTGAATCTGGTCGGCAAAGGCGGCCGCGACGACGGCCCGAGCGGCCCCAACACCCTCTTGGAACGGCAGGGAAAACCTCAGTCTCCTGGCCTCCGGGCCGCTCAGGGATTTGAGGAACTCGGGGATGGAGCCATCCCGAAGGGCCTTGGCGTAGTCGACGAGCAACTCCTGATTGTCTCTGTTATAATCGGTTCTCATCGCTGGCTCCGAATCATCTGAAAAATGCCGTTGTCTGTGATACGCGGGTCAAACTCATGCCCAAGCGGCGCATAATCGAGATTGCCGCCTGGCCTTCTACCGCTAATAGGCGTGGGCTCGGCGTCAAGTAACGGGAAATCCGGCACCTTTGCGCTAATTGGGCAATTTGGGCGGTTCTTGGGGGCCGGCCGTCCCTGGCGGCCGGAAAAACGGGCCTTTTTCGGGTTGCGGCCGGGGTCCTGCAGGGGTACTCTGGCCTGTCGTGGCGACAGATACGTGGCCGTAAAGAGTTCTTGATATTGGCAACGAAGGAGTGAATCATGGGCCAATGGCCGGTTTTGAGACGGTGGCTGGTTGCGGCGAGTGTCGTGGTGATTTTGGGGGTGGTTGTGCCCTGCGGTTGCCAGGAGGTACAGAAGACCGACGCCGGCCCCAAGTGGGTCAAGCTCTTCAACGGCAAGGACCTGACGGGCTGGACACCCAAGTTCAAGGGCTGCGACCTGGGTGTGAACTACAAGGATACGTTCCGCGTCGAGGACGGCGTCCTGAAGGTCTGCTATGACAAGTATGACCGGTTCGACTCGCGGTTCGGCCACATCTTCTACGAGCATTCTTTCTCCCACTATCGCATCAAGGTGGAATACCGGTTCGTGGGCGAGCAGGTCGCCGGCGGGCCCGGCTGGGCCTTCCGCAACAACGGGATCATGCTCCATTGCCAGGACCCCAAGACCATGACCAAGGACCAGGATTTCCCCAATTCCATCGAGGTCCAGTTGCTCGGCGGCGACGGCAAGAACAAGCGGCCGACCTGCAACCTGTGTACCCCCGGCACGCATGTGGTCATCGACGGCAAGCTGGAGAAGACGCACTGCATCAACTCCAGCAGCGAGACCTTCCACGGCGATCAGTGGGTCACGGCCGAGGTCGAGGTCCGCGGCGGCGACGTTATCCGGCACTTTGTCAACGGCAAGCAGGTGATGGAATACGAGAAGCCCCAGTTGGATTCCGGGCAGATCCTGACGTCCGGGTGGATTTCCCTGCAGGCCGAGAGCCATCCCACGGAGTTCCGCAGGATTGAGCTACTGCCGCTGGA
>DSDB01000481.1 GCA_011057845.1 Phycisphaerales bacterium
CCCCAGGGCATGGGTCCTTCGCCGACGAGTCGGCCGTCCTCGTAGCGCTGCCAGGCCGTCGGGGAGAGGATCTCGGTGACGTCGACGACCTGCCGCCGATCCATGCCGCCGGCTGGGCCGTTGAGCAGGCGGGCGAGGAACGAATCGCGGGCGGTCACGCTGTTTCGCCGCTGCTGAAAATGCTGCACGTAGTAGCGGATGCGGCGGTAATCGTTCTCATCCAGGACAGGCAGCGCTCTGGGCGCCTCGATCAGCTCCAGATCGATGGACCGTGCCAGTTGCACGGCGCCGTCAATGGGGACGTTGTGAAGTGAGGTTGAGATGGGGTTGGCTATGGGCTCGCCAGGCCTGACGATACAATCGACGAAGCCGTAGACGCTTGCGAGCACTGCCATATCCTGGAGGAAGCCCATGTCGCCGTTGGCCGCAAACACCGCCTTTATAATCCGTTCGATTTCTGCGCGTTTTTGGCCATCCGGCGACCTGGATACGAAGTTGATGGGTTTGCCGAAGAGGAAGTCGACGGCCGCGTTGACCCGCCAGGCGATGTCGTTTTCGATGACGACCTCCTTGCGTTGGATGTCGGGGACGGGGGCGGGGTGTCCGGCGGCGTGGGACAGGCCGGTGAGCCGCGCCGGCAGGCCCCATTCCTGGGCCTGGACGTAGCAGCGGCCGGAGTCGCCGACCTTGCGGTCGGCGTGGCTGTGGCGTCCTATCTCGCGGCTGGGGTTGGCGTAATAGTCCCAGAGCCGCCCGAAGTGGCGGGCGATCCGGGGCGAATGTTCCTCGACGAGCCACTGGACGTAGGCCGCATCCAGCGGGTCGTCGGCGAAGATGTCGAATGAATAGGCCATGTGTTACTCCGCGGCAACGGTGCTTGTTTCGAACTCTGGTGCTCCATGCTTCGTGTCCGGCACTTCACGAATACGTGCCTTCACCCTTGGGGCGGACCTGCGCGGATGTGACGAAGTATCGGCAGCGCGCCGCGCGGCCGATTGCCGTAAGGTCTTGCCCCGTAAGGATTAAAAAAAACTCGAAAATTCCGTGGCGTGGCGCGCCTCTACCCTCGCGTTTGGTCGAAAGGCAACTGAAAACTCAAAGGTGAAGACCCAAAGCCATAGCCCAAGGCGTCCGCGGGGGGCCTTGACGGGACCGGGGCGGTTGGGTAGCATGAGGTGCTCCGAAGACGCATCAGAGCTGTGAAAGGTACGAATATGAAATGGGTTCTCGCGGTTGCAGGGTTACTTCTGGCGGTGCTGGGCATGGACGGGTCGGTCGCGGCGGACCTGCCGGGGTTGACTATCTCGGATGGCTTCGGGGTGAACATTCACTTTCGCCATGATCCGCCGGACCTGGATATGATTGCCGAGGCGGGCTTTCGGTTCATCCGCATGGACCTGGGGTGGGAGGGGGTCGAGCGGGAAAAGGGCGTCTACGACTTTGAGCGGACCGGCTACGACGCCCTGACGGCCGGCTGCGTCCGCCGCGGCATCCGCATCCTCTATATCATCGACTACTCCAACCGCCTGTACGAGTCCGAGCGGTCGGTCCGCACGGCCGAAGGCCGCAGGGCCTACGCCGCCTTCGCCCAGGCGGCCGCGACGCGCTACGCGGGCAAGGGCATCCTGTGGGAGATATGGAACGAGCCGAATATCAAGCAGTTCTGGACGCCGGAGCCGAACGTCGAGGACTACTGCGCGATGGCGATGGAGGCGATTCCGTTGATCCGCAAGGCGGACCCATCGGGCGTGGTCGTGGCCCCGGCGACGTCGGGCGTGCCGCATGGATGGATCGAGGAGTGCTTCAAGAAGGGGCTGCTCGCCCAGCTTGACGCCGTGAGCGTCCACCCGTATCGGCCGCAGAACCCCGAGACCGTCGTGGCCGACTACGAGAAGCTGCGGAAGCTCATCAAGCAGTACAGCCCCGACCGCCGCGTGCCCATCATCTCCG
This sequence comes from Phycisphaerales bacterium, assembly GCA_011057845.1. GTDB lineage: Bacteria > Planctomycetota > Phycisphaerae > Sedimentisphaerales > Anaerobacaceae > UBA2266. The sequence continues at coordinate 1,951 of DSDB01000481.1, forward strand.
GCGAATGGGGCTACTC
>DSDB01000099.1 GCA_011057845.1 Phycisphaerales bacterium
TACGCATCCGGCTGCTTCCTGCCCCAGGTCGCCACCGAGACCGGCTGGACCAAGGAGCAATTCCTCTCGTACTGCTGCAGCCACAAGGCGGGCCTGGCCCCCAACGCCTGGAAGGACGGCAAGACAGAGGTCTATCTCTTCACCGCCGAAGTCTTCGGCACCCTCTTGAGCGAGGCCTGATAGACAGAATTGATCAAGCCCCGTTTTCAGTATTGAAAATGGTTATTATGGGACTGGAGAGGCTACCCACACAAACGAGAGACGCGGGCAAAAAATCTGGTGGATTCACTCGCCTGGTAGGCCGATTGGCTTTTATAATGGTGGCCCGAACATGATGTTCGGATCTCTGAGAAGCTGCCGAGGGATCGGCGAGTTCGGCCTTGAGCACGGAAGCTCACAATTCATGAAGGCGGTCTTCGTGCGCTATTTCGTGTTAATATGGGCAATATGGCTAATCCCGTCGGGCGGGTGTCAGGAGTCTCAACAGACCTCCGGCGTGGCCATGCCAACAGTCGGCCGCGAGACGGAGGGGATCGTTCGTTATCTCTTGCAGGAGCGGACGGACGGCCTGGAATCCATCGCTGACTGGGACAACGAATACGGCCCGGGGCTGTGCCTGACCACCAAGCACTATGAAATCTACACGACGTTGCTCGACCCGCTGATGCTCCGCCAGACGCCGGCGTTCATGGAGGCCGCCTACCAGGGTTATGTCGCCCAGTTGAGCAAGCCGGTCGAACTGACGATACCGCTGACCGTCTATCTCTTCGCCGACCGCCCCCAGTGGGAGGCGTTTACCCGCCAATTCGCCGGGGCCCAGGCCGAGATGTACTGCAAGATCCGGGCCGGGGCCTATTGCCACAACGGCGCGTGCGTAGTCTACAATATCGGACGCAAGCGGACCTTCGCCGCGCTGGGGCACGAGGGCTGGCACCAGTTCAACATGCGGATATTCCGCTACCGCCTGCCAAGCTGGCTTGATGAGGGGGTGGCGATGTTGTTCGAGGTCAGCGAGCAGAGCAACGGCACTTTCACTTTCGATCCGGCCCGGAACAACTACCGCCTCGATGGGTTGCGGACGACCCTGCGGCAGCGCCGCGCGATGGCTCTGGGTGAGCTGCTCAAGTCGAATCCGGGCGAGGTCCTGGCCAGCAACAACGCCGATGCGCTGCTGACCTTTTACAGCCAGGCCTATGCCCTGGTGCGGTTCCTGCGAGAGGCCGACCAGGGCCGGCGTCTGGAGCGATTCCAGCGGCTGCTGGGCGACGGGTTGACCGGTCAATGGCCGCTGGGCGAATACGCCGGCCGCATGGCCGCCGACCGCAACCTGCCCCGCATCGTCGAGTGGAATCGGGTGGTCGGGACGCAACTGTTCCGCTACTATATCGACGACGACATCGAGCGCATCGAGAAGGAGTATCTGGCCTTCTGCGCAAGAATCACGAATTAAAGGGGTCCGGTGCATACCATCCCTTGCCTTCAGCAAGGGGTGCACCCCAGCGTGGAGCATCGAGCAGCCCGTAATCCGCACGACGCAATACGAACTCTATGAACAGGCGTGGCCTCCCACGGATGGTGTTGGCGTCGGCGTCGCCGCGGCGGCGGGAGATGCTGGTGGCGGCCGGCTATGAATTCCGTGTCCAGCCGGCGGATATCGACGAGTCGGGATTCGACACGCTGGACGTCTCGGCCGAGGACTTCACCAAACGCCTGGCCCTGGCCAAGGCCATGACCATCGCACGCCGATTCCCCGATGAGCTGGTGCTGGGGGCCGATACGGTCGCAGAGTGCGAGGGCGAGATCATCGGCAAGGCCGCCAACGCCTACGAGGCCGAGCAGATCACCCGCAAGCTCTTCGGCACGATGCACCGCGTGGTCACGGGCGTGGCCCTGGTGCGGCTGGCCGACGGGCGGATCCTCGTCGAGAGCGACACCACGACAGTCTACCCGAAGGAACTGTCCGA
>DSDB01000005.1 GCA_011057845.1 Phycisphaerales bacterium
CACCAGAACGACCTGCTCGGCAGCATGAAGGTCACGGAACAGGGATTCGCGGACCTGACCCGGATGGTCAAGGGCCTTGCCGAACTCAGTTGCGAGGGGCGGATCGTCGCGGTGCTGGAGGGCGGATACCACCTGGAGGGCCTGGCCAAGTCGGTCGAGGCGCACATTCGAGTTCTCATGGAGTAGAACAGGGACGGGATGCTTTTTCAGACATGGGCATTCGCGGCGTTCTTTGCGGCGGTTTATCCGGTGCACCTGTTACTGCGCGGGACGCGGTGGGGGTCTGTCTGGTTGCTGGCGACGTCCTATGTGTTCTATGCGGCGTTCGATCCGATCTACCTGGTGCTCATTAGTTACTCGATTGTCGTCGATTACGGCGTTCTGTGGGCCATGTCGCGGTGGGGACGCCGCCGGTGGTGGTTGGCGGTCAGCATCGTGAACAACCTGGGGCTGCTGGGGTTCTTCAAGTACGGCGGCTTCGCCGTTGACAATATCAACGCGGCGCTGACGGCGATGGGGGCTTCCTTCGAGTTGTCGTGTCCAACAATGCTGCTGCCGGTTGGCCTGAGCTTCTACGTCTTCCAGTCCCTCGGATACGTGATCGATTGCTATCGAGGACAGATTGAGCGGGAGCGGTCGCTGATTCGCCATGCGGTGTTTGTGTCGTTCTTCCCACGGCTGTTGGCCGGGCCGATTGAGCGGGCGAGGAATCTGCTGCCCCAGTTGGAGCGGACGCTGCGTCCGACGAAGGACGATGTCGCCGAAGGTCTGTCGCTTTTTGTGGTGGGACTGTTCAAGAAGATGGCGCTGGCGGATTTCCTGGCGTTGTATGTGGACAAGGTGTACTCAGCGCCGGGTCAATTCGGGCGGTCGGCGCTTCTGGCGGCGACGTTCCTGTTCACGTGGCAGATCTACTTCGATTTCAGCGGATACACCGATATGGCCCGAGGGGTCGCGCGGATGATGGGGATTCACCTGATGGTCAACTTCCGGCGGCCGTACCTGGCGGCCAGCCTGGGGGAGTTCTGGGCACGCTGGCACATCAGCCTGTCATCGTGGTTCAAGGACTACGTTTATATCCCACTGGGGGGCAACCGGGCCGGGGCGTCGCGGACATACCTGAACATGTTCATAACGATGGTATTGTCGGGTCTGTGGCATGGGGCGGCATGGACGTTTGTCCTCTGGGGCGTCATTCATGCGGCGGGACGGTTTGCGACGAGGGAATTGGAGCGGACGGCGTTCTATCGCGAGCGGGTCCCCACAATCGTCAAGCAGGGTATCGTGTTCGCGTTTGTGATGCTGGCGTGGGTGTTCTTCCGGGCCGGCAGCATCGGCGATGCGTGGCTGGTGCTGACAAGAATATGGCGCACCCCCTGGGACGATCCCGGCTGTCCGCTGTTGGCGTTTGTGATGATCGCCGGGGTCTGGGGGTATGAGTATGCGTGTGAATCGCGGCTGCGGGCCGTGTTCGAGCGGCCCATCGTCAAGGTTGCGATGATGACGGCCATGATCGTGTATCTGGTGCTGTTGGTCTCGCCCGGCCGCCAGCCATTTATCTATCTGAAGTTCTGATGATGCGACGATGACGGAATGGGATAGGGACAACATGGTTGACAACGAGCCATCCGTGCTCCGACTGACCTTTAGCCATTGGATGGCCGTGCTGGTGGCCCTGGTCCTTGTCCTGGGCGTCGGATCGCGGGTGCTGACCAGGCCATCGGCCTTCGAGCGAGCGGATTACCGGATGGGCTCGGCCCAGGCGGAGGATTACTGGCTGTTCGCACAGTACAGCCGGTGGGCCGTCGAACATGCGGATTGCCTCGTGGTCGGGGATTCGGCGATTCGCGGCTACTACGTGGCCGACGATCAGACCCTCAGCCATTATCTCAATTTCGGCGTTGAGGGTGTGCGTTTTGCGAATCTGGGGGTCGATGGCCTGCACCCGGCGGCTATGGCGGG
>DSDB01000444.1 GCA_011057845.1 Phycisphaerales bacterium
ACCTGCCGCCGCGCCATCTTACACAGCAGATACGTCGGCAGAATGGACGAATCGCCGAACGGCTCGTCAATCCCGCCCAAGACCTGCTCGGCTGTCTCTTCATTGATTTCAAAATACTCGCTCTGGTGGTCCGTGCCCAGGTGGGTCGCGACGATGTCGGCGAATTTGACCTCGTCGTAGGAGGCATCCTGAAATCCCACACTGAACGTAGGGAATTGTTGGCGGCCCTCGTGGACCAGGGCGCAGATAATAGAGGAATCCACCCCTCCGGACAGAAATCCCCCCACGGGCACGTCGGCCACCAGCCGGGCGTTGACGGCCGAGGCAAGCGTCTGCTCGACCTCATCCAGCCGCTCGGCAACCGGACGGGCCTGATGGCGGACAACCTCCCGTTCAAGGTCATAATAAGCCGTGCGGGTCAATTGATGCGTATCAAGCCGGTAGAGCAGGTTCTCGCCGGGCCGCAGCTTGAAGCAGTTTTTGTAGATCGTCAGATCCCCCCCGATGTACTTCTGATAGAAATAGAAGTTGACGGCCCGCAGGTCGATATCCAGGTTCAGGTTGTCAAGGGTGATGGCCCGCAGCTCGGAGGCGAAGATGAACTTCTCGCCGTCGCTGTAGTAGTACAGCGGCTTGATGCCGAACCGGTCCCGCGACAAGAACAGCGTCTGCCGCTCCTTGTCATAGATGCACAGGCCCCACATGCCGTTGAACTTCTCCACCGCGGCCGGGCCCCACTTGTGGTAGGCATACAGCACGACCTCGGTGTCGGTCTCAGACTGGAACTGGTAGCCTTCGGATTCGAGCTGCTCCCGCAGTTCGCGGAAATTGTAGATCTCGCCGTTGAAGACGATCACCAGGTTCTCATGGCTCATGGGCTGGCGGCCGCGCTGCGATGTGTCCTGGATCGCCAGCCGCCGGTTGCCCAGCGAGACATGGGCATCCACGTAAGAGCCCTCCATGTCGGGCCCCCGGTGGATGAGGCTCTGGTTCATCCTCGCAATCAGCTCCTGGTCGGGCCGGTTGAAACCCGCTATTCCACACATAACTACCGTGGCCTCCGAGTCGGGTCTGCTTGGGCTATTTTGCGGTATAATTCCAGGTACTTCTCGGCCACGGCGGACCAGCCGAATTGGGCGGCCCGGGCCACCGCCGCGGCCGAGAGGCCCTCGGTCTTCTCACGGTGGTCCGCCAACTCGGCCACGGCGGTGGCGATGGTCCGCGGACTGTCGTCATCGAGCACCATGCCATTGTCGGCAATGAGCTCCTCAACGCCCTCGCAGCGGGTGGTCACAATCGGCAGGCCCGTGGCCATGGCCTCCAGCATGGCGTTGCTCATGCCTTCCTGCATCGAGGCCGAGACGAACACATCGCTGTCGCGGTAGATCGCGGGCATCCGGCCGCCTTCGGCCCGTCCGACAATATGGACGACCGCGTCCAGACGCCTATCCGTAACGAGCCTTCTCAACTCCGTCTCCAGGGGCCCGCCGCCGACAATCTTGAGGGCGACCCTGCGACCCTGCCCGCGGAGTATGGCGACGGCCTCGATGAGCCGGTCGATCCGTTTGGTGTTGGACAGCCGCCCCACCGTCAGCAATCGTAGCGTCTCATCGGCCCCGCGGCCGGCCGCCGGATGGAACCGCCGCAGATCGACGCCGTTGGGGATCACGGAGACGTCGATACCGGGCATGAACGCCAGGGCCCGCCGCCTCAGGCCCTCGCTGCACGCCACAATCGACGCGGCATTGCGCCAGATCGCCCGAAAGACCGGGCCCAGCAGCTTGTACTCCAGTTGCAGACGGAGATTCGGCCCCGGCACATCCGAGCCGCGAAGCGAGAGGATATATGGAATACGCCCGGCCGTGCGATAGCACAGCCATCCCGTGGGAAAGCCGAAGAACGCATGGACCAGGGCATAGTCATTCTCGTCGAGCATCCGGCGATAGTGGCCCCTGGCCCTG
>DSDB01000668.1 GCA_011057845.1 Phycisphaerales bacterium
GCAGAAGCGCAAGGCTGGACTGACGCGGACCTGCGCGAATCGCGATGGCGTCCTATCGGCTCGGATACAGGCCCAGATTGTGGAACCACGGATTTGCACGGATTCGCACGGATTGATGGGTTGTCGCTGGTCGATGGTCCCGAAGCGGGTTCGGGATCGCCGGTTGAAGCGACCTTCGCCTGCGGATCTGCCTCTGGCGGGATTTGGCTTGACGGGCGGGCGGCGGCATGGGAGAATAAGTTGTTGTAAGTGCTGGATTTATCGCTTTGGACCAGAAACATGATTGAGGGCGGCGTGTTGCGTGGTGGGTTTGAAGGAGGGTGATAGATACTCAGGAAAAGAGGTGTGTATTGTATAATAATAGGTGGCTGTCCCTAATATCCCACACGGGAAGATGGACGACGCAGGATCCGGCAGGCAATGAACGAACCGGCCAAATCAAGCGCCACTAACGCAGGAAAAGACTGCAAGACCGCAGGCGAGGATTCTATACTTGAGGGCACTTTGAGGGCACACGAACAGCCAAGCAAGAATCGAGAAAACGCTACAAGTCCAGAAATCTAAAGAACTTACGGAAGCAATTTCTGAACTAACGGAGAGGGGGGGATTCGAACCCCCGGTACTCCTAAGGGAGCACACCGGTTTTCGAAACCGGCTCGATAAGCCACTCCGACACCTCTCCGGGTCGGTCGAATGCCGTATGTTACAACAAATACCCCCCGCCCGCAACCCATAAAGCCGTAGAATCGTGCTGCGACCGAGGATATCGGCGTTTTTACCCCCACCCGTGGGCCCCGACAGGAGCTGCAAGGCCTTTGGGGGGCGATTTCGCTTGACAAGCGACGGTTCGCGTATCACAATGGACGGCGGCTAAGCTGATCAAGCGACTTGAAGGAGCTACCGATGCGCCTGGTAGTCAAACAGAAAGACGGCACGGCCCGGGAGTTTCAATTCGACGGGGGCCCTGTGTCCATAGGACGGGCGGCCGACAGCCACGTCCTCCTGCCTGATCGCGCTGTCTCAAGACAGCACGCCAGGCTCATGTGCGACGAAAAGGGTTGCTGGCTTGTCGAAGACCTGGATTCCGCCAGCAAGACCTTCGTCAACGACCGGGCCGTTCACCGCATGGAGATCAAGCACGGAGACTGCATCCGGATCACCGATTTCCTGATCGATGTGGCCCTGGAGGAGACGCCGCCCCTGGCGTTTGGCAGCGTTCCCATCGACGCCGGCGACACCATTCACATCGAGGCGGCCCTGTCCACCCCCGTCCACGAAACCGTCGTCCGCAAGCCCGACGCCGGCCATGCCCCCGCGATGCGCCTCGATGCCCACCGGCTTATGGACTTCGCCGCGGCCACCGAGAAGATCTGCGGCGCGGCCGGTTTCGACGAATTGCTCCTGACCCTGCTCGATGTGACGATGGAGCAGTTCTCGGCGTTTCATGTCTGGGCGGCGCTCCGCACCAGCCCGGCCGGTCCGATGACCTTCCACGCCGGACGAAAAGACGACGGCAGCCGCGTGGAACTGGGCCACCTGCCCTTGCAGCAGAAAATCATTCAGGCCGTCGAAAAAGCGGAATTCCTGGTGCTTCCTCGTGTCGCAGCGGACCTGGAGGAGCACGAGGCCATACGCTCGGCCCTGATCGCCGCCATCGTGCGGCCCGACGGCTGCTACGGCGTGCTGTACGTCGATAACAGCATGAAGGCCAAGCACTACAGCCTCAGCGACCTGGACTACCTGATGCTCCTGGCGATGCACACCGCGGCCGTCATGAAGCGAGTCTTCAATTAAAGGCTCCTCACACAAATCCGTGCAGGCCATTTGACTAAAACGTCGTGTACGTGCTTGTGGCGAAAGGCCTTACGACTTTGAATCACGCCTGTCGACGGCGTTTCGCTGCGCCGCCGTTGCGTACGGCGACCCGCCAACCCTGCGTTTAGCGCTTTGCGGGC
>DSDB01000706.1 GCA_011057845.1 Phycisphaerales bacterium
GGCACGGTCGCTCGCCACTATCGCCATGCGCGAATTGTGGCGTTTTCGACGGGCAATGTGTATCCGTTCACGGATGTCCGGTCGGGTGGGCCAACGGAAGCGGCCGCCCCGGACCCGGTCGGCGAGTATGCGTGGTCGTGTCTGGCCCGCGAGCGCGTGTTCGGCTACTTCTCTGAAGTCTACGGTACGCCGGTGGCGCTCATCCGGCTCAACTATGCTAACGAGCCTCGCTACGGGATTATCGTGGATTTGACGCGGAAGATCCTTGAGGGGCGGGCCATTGACCTGACGATGGGCTACGTGAACCTCATCTGGCAGGCGGACGCGAACAACTACGTTGTCGCGGCTCTGGCGAAGACAGCATCGCCTCCGACGGTGCTGAATGTCGCTGGGCCGCAGGTGGTGTCGGTGCGAGAGGTGGCGGGCAGGATTGCCGAGCGGCTCGGCAGGAAGGCTGTCTTTGCCGGATTCGAGGCCCCTACCGCCCTGCTGTCGGATGCGTCACGGTGCTTCGAGTGGTTCGGCCGGCCCCCCACCTCGTTGGAGAAGATGCTGGATGTAATCGTGCCGTGGGTGGCGGGTGGCCACCGGACCTTGAACAAGCCAACGAAGTACGATGTGCGGGATGGTAAGTTCTGATCTGGAAATGACTTATGGCAGATCCAGCCATCATGGAGAAGCTTCGAACCGGGCTGGTCATTCCAGCCCATCCACTGGCCTTGACGGAAGGCAGGCGACTGGATGAACGGCGTCAGCGGGCCCTGACGCGGTACTATCTGGAGGCCGGGGCCGGCGGTCTGGCGGTTGGCGTGCATACGACGCAGTTCGCCATCCATCGGGCGCAAGTGGGTCTGTATCGGCCGGTGCTGGAGTTGGCGGGCGAAACGGCCGGCGACTGTGTGGCGTCCGGGCGCTGTCCACGGCCGGTTATGATTGCGGGCTTGGTGGGCGATACGCAGCAGGCCTGCGCCGAGGCCGAGTTGGCGCGGCAATTGGACTATGACGTGGGCCTGTTGTCGCTGACGGCCCTGCGCGGGCAGTCCGTGGATGCGATGCTCGATCATGTAGCGGAGGTCGGGCGGATCATGCCCGTCATGGGGTTCTACTTGCAGCAGGCCATCAGCGGCATGACGCTGCCGGGGGAGTTCTGGCGGCGGCTGTTTGAGATACCGGCGGTGGTCGCCGTCAAGATCGCCCCGTTCAATCGCTATCAGACGCTGGACGTGCTTGAGGCCGTTGCGATGTCCGGGCGGTCCGCCGATATAGCCCTGTACACCGGAAACGACGACAACATCGTCGTTGACCTGCTGACGAAGTACGAATTCCAGGTTGACGGCGGGACGGTTTCGCTGCGGATCGTCGGCGGGCTGCTTGGGCAGTGGGCGTGTTGGACGCGGCGTGCCGCTGAGCAGCTTGAGCAGGTGCATGGCATTCACCAACGCGGCGAGGCGGCGCCGATACCTCTGCTGACACTGGCATCGGCGATGACCCTGGCCAACAAGGCCGTCTTCGACGCCGACCATGCGTTCGCCGGGTGTATCCCGGGTATTTCATACGTACTGATGCGGCAGGGATTGCTCGGTAACACGCTGACGCTGGATGTCGCCGAGAGGCTCTCGCCGGGCCAATGTGAACGCATCGACGGCATCATGGCGGACTATCCGCACCTGACGGACGACGAATTCGTGCGGATGCGCCTGGACCAATGGCTGTCATGACGCCGCGATGTATGATAGAGAACAATACCGTGTGATGTATGGCGTAATCTGGGGTCCTCTGTGCTCGTGAGGTGATTATGATCTGTCGTTTACTACGTCCGTTCGTCGTGCTCCTGGCGTGTGCATGTGTTGCGGCGGCATGCAGGTCGGCTGAGATTCCGCCGTTGCCGGATGCCAACGCGATGCTGGCTGATTACTTTGAAGCGGAGACGGCCAGGCTGCGGGATCGGTGCA
>DSDB01000282.1 GCA_011057845.1 Phycisphaerales bacterium
GTCTATGGTCTATGGTCTATGGTCTGCGGTCTATGGTCTGCGGTCTGCGGTCTTGCCTCACGACGCAACGGACTGTTCCAGTTGCGCAAGGACGGCCGCCGCCCTGGCGACTCGGTTGCCGGTCGGTCCGGTCCAGTTGACCTCGGCGTTTCGCTGAACGAGGTCCTCGATCTTCTGACAGGCCAGCAGAACGGTGGCGTGGTTCTTGCCGCCCATGAAGCGGCCGATCTCGGACGACGACATGCGGGTGTGTTTGCGCGTCAGGTACATGCTGAAGTGGCGCGCCAGGGCGACCGTGCGGTCCTTCTTGGCCGAGTGGATATTCGCCGGGGTGATGCCGAAATAGGTCGCCACGGTCGATTCGATGTCGGAGATGTGGACGATGGGGTCGGTGCGGGCCAGGTGCTCGCTGAGGACCTCGTGGGCCATCGCCAGGGTGATTCTCTCATCCTGCAGCGAGGCGAAGGCGATGAGCTTCAGCAGCGCCCCTTCCAGTTCGCGGACGTTGGAACGGAGGTTCTCGGCGATGAACTTGATGACGCTGTCGGGGACCGACGGCGCCGGCTCGGACCTGCCGCGGCGGCCGCCGAACGTGCCGGCGGCGATGGTGTCGGCATACTGGCGGCAGATCTCCATGCGGGTCTTGAGGTCGGGGCTGTCGATCTTGACGACCATCCCGGAGACGAAACGGTTGACGAGCTTCTCGGACAGCTCGCCGATCATCTTCGGGTGGGCGTCGGAGACCAGCACCACCTGCTTGGCGACGAGGCTGATGCTGTTGAACGTGTGGAGGAATTCCTCCTGGATGGAGGGCTTGCCCGCCAGGAAGTGGATGTCGTCGATGGCCAGCAGGTCCGTCTGGCGCATCCGGCGGCGAAAGGCCTCCAGCTTCTTGGTCTTGAGGGCCAGGACGAACTGGTTGGAGAATTCCTCCGCCGACAGGTACAGCCACTGCGTCTGCGGCCGCCGCAGGCGGACGGCGTTGCAGATGCCCTGCAGCAGGTGGGTCTTGCCGACGCCGTAGCCGCCGTGGATGAACAGCGGGTTGAACGGGCTCTTCTCCTCGTTGACGACGGCGCGGGCGGCGTTGAAGGCCAGCTCGTTGGACGAGCCCACGATGAAGGTCTCCAGCGTCAGGCGCAGGGCGTTGCCGCCATCGGCGGATTTCGCCGCCTTGGCGCCGCGGCGGGCGGCGGAGGTGTTGACGGCCCCGGCTTGGGAATCCAGTTCCGTGCGTTGCTGCCGGCCGGCGAGGTCCGGGTCGATGGCGAAGCTCACTTTGACGGTGTGGCCGGCGACGGTCGCGGCGGCGCGGGCGATGTCGCGGGCGAAGTGGCTCTCCACCCAGTGGGCGATGAACAGATTGGGTACGCCGACCTTGAGGTAGCCGTCGACGAGCGACAGCCGGGCGGAGTTCTTGAACCAGATACGGAACTTCTGCTGTCCGATTTCTCTGGAAATGGCGTCGTTGATGTCCTGTACCAATGTTTCCGTGGAGCGGAGCGGCTCATCCGTGATCGTGCTCTGCATTATGAATCTCCCCTATGCGGCGCTGCGGCCGCGGGTCACAACTGTTCGCACACTACTGTTATCCGTCTTGTTATCGGCCACCTCCTTATCAGTGTCCTATGTGGGCCATTATGAGCAGCCGCCGGCGCAATTCAATGCGCTTTTGGCACAATAGTTTTCCACTTGGGCCAGATGGTTGTGCCTATTGGGGTTACGTCAAAAAAATTTATGTTCTTCACAGGTTATACACAGCGCAAGTCGCGGATGGGGATAACTTGTGGATTGTCTTTGCGACGGTTTGTCGGGGTTCGGCGGTTCGTTTTCAACGCTGTCAGGCCCGATGCGAAGTCCGGCGGGGTGTCCGGGGGCTGGTTGACCGCCTCTGAAGCCTCGGAGTTATTCACAAAGGCCCGGCCGCGGTTATCTGCGTTGGAGGACGGCA
>DSDB01000556.1 GCA_011057845.1 Phycisphaerales bacterium
CACTGCCCGCACCGCACACAGTGGCCCTTGCGGTTCGACGCCACCGGCAAGACGCACGTCAGCGTTCGCTTGAGTTTCGCGCCCCACGTATTTCGCTTCGTATCGGCCATACCGCCCATATCCCCTTGCCGGACTCGCCCGGCATGACTACTTGCGGAAGACCGCCACTACGTTCTCCACGTCCACCACGAACAGCCGGTTATCACCCTCGAAATCGACGGGGATAGCCCCCTTCGGGTTGAACAGGACCTTGTCGTACTGCCGCAGCGGGATGTCGGCGGAATTCGCCACCTCCGCCGAAATCGTCACGATCCGCCCCGTGATGGTGGGAATCTCGATTTTGTCCGGCAGTGCAATGCCCCCCTTGGTCTGTTTCTTGTCCTCATCCTTGCGGATCAGGACCCGCTTGCCGATGGGTTCGACCGTCTCGAGGGGATTCGTTTCGGTTTTCTGTTTTGTCATGGCCTTCTCAGTCTGCATGGGGTGGCCCGGCGCCGGGCGGCTTGTCGTCTGGACTCTCTAATTATATCGAACCACCCGCTTGTTGAGAAGCGCGATTGCGGGTGGTCTGCGCTGTAACTTTTCGGCCGGGTGGCGTATTGGAGTAGTGGCAATGGCTTAATCAACCCGGGAATTGTTCGGTCATTAAGGAGTCGCTCAGATGAATGGCACACAACAGATTGTATATCGCAAGCATACCTTCCTATCGGCTGTGGCAATGGGCCTCAGTTCGGTGATCATCGTCTGCGTGCTCTGCTGCACGGGCCTGATTATCTACAGCATGCACTTCGCCGGCGGCCAGGCCGGCAAGATCGTGTCGGTGGCGACCGACTTTGTCAATGGTGCTCCGGACATCCTCAAGGCGCTTCCGCCGCTGGTAGGTGATGTGCTCAACGACCGTCGCGCGCCGTCCTACAGTGCGCAGCTTGAGGTGACCGCCCAGATGCTGCCCGACAGAGACGGCGAGGGGGCCCGCCTGCAATTCCAGGTCGCCAACAACGGCGATCGGCTGGTGACCCTCCTGACGGTGCGGACAACCCTTATCAATGCCGATGGCCGGACGGTCGGCGAATCCAATCACTGGGTCGCCACACCCATCGCGGCCGACCGCGACTGGCGGGGCCCCCTGATGCCAAAATCGAGCCGACGCTTCGCCTGCCCGCTCCATCTACGTGATTCGGACGACGATCCCAGCGGTCTGAAGGTCGAGGTTGAGATCACCGACATCCGTATCTGGACCGAGGCGAACGAAGTGCCCGGCCCCAGCCAAGCGGCCGCGTCGACCCCTTGAGCACGAGCGCGAGAAGATGGGCTACCGTGATATGGGCAGACACATCGGTGCATGGGCAAGATGCCCGTACCACTTCCCCGCGCCCCCCGAAAGCGGCCTGTGATCTGATGAGATGGTGTGAGAGCGGCAACCGCCACGGCCACCGGAGTGCTATCGTCCTCAGCCGGGCGGCGGGGCTATCGGGCGACTTCCCGTGCCGACCCAGATGCCGACCCCACCCGAAGGCGGACTGGGGCCGTTTCAGGTGCGGGTCCAAGACCGGACGTTCGCCGTTTATCGATCGCCGCGGGCCGGTTGGGTGCTTGTCAGGCGGTGGACCGCCAGGTATACTGGAGGTGGCTTGGTGCTATGAAAAAACGGGATACCTACATTGTGATCGCCATTCTGGCCGCGGTGGCTGTGGGGTTTGTCTTTATCGATGGGCGTTCCGGCTTGATCCGGCTGGATGCGTCCGGGGCGACGCTGACGCTTCGAAGTGGTTTCTTCCACAGCGTGATGGTCGCGGGCAACGACCAGCCCATGAAGGTCAAAGCCCGTCGCTATCGTCCCGCTTACATCCATCTGACCAGTGATGACGGCTACCAGATCAGCGGCTCAGGCCCGTTCGGAGACCTCAATCCGGTCTACGTCAAGTCCGGGCAGACGCTCGCCCTC
>DSDB01000152.1 GCA_011057845.1 Phycisphaerales bacterium
CGGGCGTCAAGTTACGCCCGCAAAACCCATAAACGCCAGCGCCATCAATCCCGCGATGATCAGTGTGATCCCCGGCCCCTGCAAGCCCGCCGGAATCCGCTCGGTCTTCAGACGCTGGCGAATTCCCGCCATGGCCACCACCGCCATCAGCCACCCCAATCCGCTGCCCAGCCCGTACCCGACCGTTACGATGAAGCCGTAGTTGCGTATCACCATGAACAGCGAGCCGCCGAGAATCGCGCAATTGACCGTAATCAGCGGCAGGAAGATCCCCAATTTCTGGTACAGCAGCGGCGACGTCCGCTCCATCAGCATCTCCACCGCCTGCACAAACGCCGCAATCACAATGATGAACAGAATGAACCGGAAGAACTCCAGCCCCAGAGGAAGCAGCACCCAGTGATACAGCACCCAGTTCAGAGCGCACGTACTGGTCAGTACAAATACCACCGCCCACCCCAGTCCCGTGGCCGTCTTGACCTCCCGCGACGCCGACACAAACGGGCACATCCCCAGAAAGTAGCTCAGCAGGATGTTGTTCGTGAACACCGCCGAGATGCACACCACGAATCCCTGCCACATTTCCGCACCGACGTTCATTGTCTGTCCTCCCCTCGTGGCGAGGGCGCGACGCCCTTGTGTGCCGCGTCCTGCCTGCCGATCTGAATCGACCTCATCACCCAGATCGCCACCGCCAGCACAAAGAACCCCCCGGGCGGCATGACCATAATGATCCATTTGTCCCACTGCGTCGAGAAATAGGGCACCGCCAGCCCCAGGAACGTGCCCATCCCCATGATCTCCCGGACCGTCGCGATGATCAGCAGGATCCATGCGTACCCCAGCGCATTGAAGCACCCGTCCGCCATCGCCCGCAACGGCGGATTGGAATTGGCGCAGGCCTCGCACCGGCCCATGACGATGCAGTTCGTGATAATCAGGCCTACATAAGGCCCCAGATTGTCGCTCATCGAAGGCCAGTACGCCTTCAGCACGATATCCACGATAATCACGTAAAACGCGATGATCAGCGTCTCGACCATCATTCGCACGCTTCGTGGCGTCAGCGCCCGCAGGGCCGAGACGCTCAAGGCGCTCAGCGACAGCGTGAACACCAGGGCCGCGCACATCACGGCCGTGTTGAGCACCAGGTTCGTCACCGCCAGTGTGCTGCAGATTCCAAGCACCTGACGAAAGATGGGATTGCTGTCCCACAATCCATCGACCACCAGGACCCGGATCGTTTTCGGTTTGCCCGGTCCATTCATGACCCGGCCCTCCCGCTCGTGCGGCCGCGCCACTGAATCAGCGCATCATTGATGATCTTCTCCAATCGTGTGCTTGTCTGCGTCGCCCCCGTCACCGCATGGACCTCATTGGCCGACAGCATCTCGCCCGGCCGCCTGAACTCCAGCAACTTGCCCTGCTCGGCCAGAACCCTTCCCTCGAACGGGTCCCGGAACTCCGGCTCCGTGATCCGCGCCCCCAGCCCCGGCGTCTCGTTCTGATCGTAGAAGGCGATGCCCGTAATCGTACGACGGTCCGCCCGAATCCCGATCACCCCGCGAATCGGCGCCCAGAATCCTTGCCCCTCGAACGGCAGCGCGTACACAACCACCGCCCCGCCCTCGGCATACACATAGGCCCCACCCGATGACTGCGTCGGCCCATCCACCTGCTCGGCAAAACGGCGGTGAACCTGCAGTCCGCCGAGCCCCGGCTCATACAGCCCCGGCAGCACCTCGAGCACAGCCTGTTCAAACGCCAGTTCCGCGTTCGCCCGAACCCGCTCGGCCGTCAGACGCGACAGACCAATCACCGCCGAGCTGCACACGCCCGTCAACACAAACATGTAAACCGTCGCAAACCAGCGTTTCTTACCTATCATGGCCATGACCTCGCACATAATAGTCCAGAATCGGCGCGAACATGTTCCCAATCAGA
>DSDB01000523.1 GCA_011057845.1 Phycisphaerales bacterium
GGCAGCGGCGGCGCCATTCGCTTCGGCGAGGCCAGCCGCTTCCACGTTGTCGACAGCAACTTCATTGGGCATACCGCCGACATCGGCGGCGCTCTGCGATTCGACGTCAACAGCGTCGGCCAAATCGTCGGCTCGCTGATCGTCAATAACGCGGCCACCGAAGACGGCGGCGCCATCTACATGCTCGACTGCAACGCCGTCGATATCGTGGATTGCAACATTGCCTTCAATGCCGCGGCCAGAGGCGGCGGTATCTGGGCGATGGGCACACAGACCTCGACGATCACCGGTTCGCGAATCAACTACAACACCGCCGGCGGCATCGCCGTGACCCAGGGCGGCGGCATCTACGCCTTCGAGGGCCCGCAGTGGATCGCCGACTGTGAGATTAACTACAACAGCGCCGTCACCAGCGGCGGCGGCCTGTATCTCGCCGGCGACTTTGCGCCGGTGCTCAACAACTGTCTGATCACCAACAACGTCGCCAACCGCGACGGTGGCGGCGTCAGCGTCAACTGGCAGACGGTCGCGTCGCTGCGCCACTGCACCATCGCCGACAACGAGGCCACCGGCGCCTACTCTTACGGCGGCGGTCTGTATGCCTCCTACGAGAGCGTCGTCGACGTCAACAACTCTATCATCTGGGACAACAACAGCACCAACGGCGCCCAGGTCGCGCTGGCCAGCGGCGACGTCCCCTATCCGCTGACCTCCAGACTCACCATCGCCAATACCAATATCGGGCCCCAGTTCGACCCGAATCGGATCATCGATGAGTTCCCGACGAATCCCTATGCGGGTCTCCTGACGTCGACCGACAGGACCCCATTGCTCGTCGATGCCCAGACCATCTACAACCGGCTCGACAGCGCCGGCAGGGCCGACGTTATCGTCATGCTGGCCGCCCCGACGGAATTGTTCGCGGCCACCAACTGGAATTCGCCGGTGTCCGTTGCCACGCTGCGTGCCGACATCGACCAGCGTCAGGACGCCGTCCTGGCGACGCTGAGCCCCGCGGAGTTCCAGATCAAGCACCGTTATGAGAACATCGCGGGCTTCTCCGGAAGCGTCTCACCGGCCGGCTTGCAGAAGCTCCGCGCCCACAACCTCGTCCGCCACGTCGAGCCCGTCCGGGAACTCCAGTGGGCCATGGCCCAGGGTATCCCGCTGGCCAACGCCGTCACCGCACGGCAGATGTACAACGGCTCCAACGTCGCCGTCGCTATCTGCGACAGCGGCTTCGATTATACCCACCCGATGCTTGGCGGCGGCGGATTCCCCAACGCCAAGATCATCGGCGGTTATGACTTCGGTAACAACGATCCGGATCCGCTCCATGAGGGCCATCCGCACGGCACTTGCTGTGCTGGTATCGCCGCCGGCTCGCTGGGCATGGTCGGCGACTACATCGGCGGTGTGGCCCCCGGCGCGGGCATCTACGGCCTGAAGATATCCATCGGCATGGGCGGCCCGCTGACGAACGCCGCCGTGGCGGCCTGGGACTGGTGCGTCACGCATCGCGACGACAATCCGGCCAAGCCGATTCGCGTCATCAGCAACAGTTGGGGCGGCGGCGGACCCATCGACGATCCGGCCGTGGCCGACGGTATGTCGCCGGCCCTGACGGCCGCGGCCGATGCCGCGACAGCCGCCGGTATTACCGTCATGGCGTCCTCCGGCAACGAGGGCTTTGCCGGAACGGGCATTTCCTGGCCCGCGGCCATGAGCAAGGTTGTTTCCGTCGGCGCCGTCCACGACACGCTCGATACCGTCATGTCCTACTCCAACGCGGGCGATCTGCTCGATATTCTCGCCCCGGGCGACCCGCTGTACACAACGGACATCGTCGGGGCCGGGGGTTACAACCCGGGCGACTATATGCCGAACTTCAACGGCACCTCGGCGGCCTGTCCGTTTGCGGCCGGCTGCGTGGCTGTAATGCA
>DSDB01000268.1 GCA_011057845.1 Phycisphaerales bacterium
GTCCTGGGCAGCACCAGTTTCTCGCGATGGGCCTACGCATGCAGCAAAGCCATCGATGAGTTCCTCGGCCTGGCATACCACCAGGAGTATGGCCTGCCGGTGGTCATCGGTAGGTTCTTCAATACCATCGGGTCGAGGCAGACCGGCAAGTATGGGATGGTGGTGCCCCGGTTTGTGGAGGCGGCGTTGAACGGCCGGGCGCTTGAGGTCTTCGGGACGGGCGAACAGACGCGATGCTTCTGCTACGTCGGCGACCTGGTCGAGGCTCTGGTGATGCTGATGGCGAGCGACACGGCCGTCGGGCGGGCCTACAACATCGGGTCGGATGAGGAAATTTCGATATCGGCCCTGGCCGATCGGATCATCGAGATGACCACAAGCCGCAGCGGCAAGACGTTCATTCCTTACGACGTGGCGTACGGACGACCTATCGAGGACATGATGCGGCGGGTTCCCGGATTGTCCCGGATACGCCGGGCCGTCGGCTGGCGGCCGCGAACGAGCCTGGAGGACACGCTGGCTCTCATTATCGAGGACAAGCGAAGATAGCGACGCCGAAATCGCCATGGGCCGTTGCGCCATGTGCCTGAGTGCGCTGCGTTTGAGACGAATGTATGAGGACCCAAGAACGACTGCAACAGTGGGACTACCTGATTGTCACGGCCTCGAACGATACGCAGGCCCGGGGCTATGAGAACCAGTTGGCGGTCCGCCGCGAGTTGGGGTTGCTCGGCGGCGTGGGCCGGACGCTGGTCGTCGCCGATCCGGGAGGCCGGCGCGTGGGCAGCGGCGGCAGTACGCTCTACTGCCTGCTCGAGGTACTGAACCGGCAACTCGGCGACGTCGCCGGCCGCCGCAGTGACGCCTGGCGCGAGGTGCTGGGCGACCTGCGCATCCTGATCATTCACGCGGGCGGCGATTCACGGCGACTGCCTGCATACGGACCCTGCGGCAAAATCTTTGTGCCGGCGCCGGGTGAGAGCGACAGCGCCGTATACCTGAGCCTTTTTGACAAGCAGCTTCCCATTTATCTGGGCATGGGCCGTAGCCCGCACGGCCGGGGCCAGATCGTGATTACCAGCGGCGACGTGCTACTGTGGTTCGACCCGCGGTCGGTGCGTTTCGCCGATGAGGGCATCACGGGGCTCAGTTGTCTGGCGCCCCCGCAACAGGCCGCTCGCCACGGGGTGTTTTGTCCCGGCCGCGACGGCCGCGTCCGTATCTACCTGCAGAAACCCTCGCCGGCCGAGCAGGAGGCATGCGGAGCGCTCGATGCCTACGGGCAGGCCTGGCTGGATATCGGCGTGATGAACTTCGACGCCGACACGGCGGTTCGGCTGCTGGAGATCTTTGGAGCCGGGCCCTCCAGCGGAGGCAGGCTGCACCTGGCGGGAGAAATGGGCCATGCCATCAATCAATGGGGCCTGGATTTCTACCGTGAGGTGTGCTGTGCGATGGGAACGGAGGCATCGAGCGCCGAACATGTCAGGGCGGCCAAGGCCAGCGGTTCGCAGTGGAGCGAGAACTTGCTCGGGCGGGTATTTGCGGGCGTCTCGACCATCGGTTTTTCGGCGCAACTGCTGCATCCGTGCGAGTTTCTGGATTTCGGGGCCTGTCGCAGGCTGATCGACAGCGGCACACGGCTGGTCCAGGAGGAACGGGGCATCACCCACCTGCGGCGATACCTCGATGTCAACAACGCCGTCGGCGAGGGCGGATCCGTGCAGGGCTGGGGTAGTTGGGTGGAGGGTTGTCGAATCAACGCCACGATGACATTGGGCGGTGAGAACCTCGTGGCCGGAATCGACGTCGACGGGCCGTTGCAGTTGCCGCGGGGGGCCTGCCTGGATGTGATTGACGGGACCGATGACAAGGGCCGGGCCGTCTCGTTCGTGCGGTGCTACGGGTTGGATGACCGGATGAAGGTGACCGTGGACGA
>DSDB01000315.1 GCA_011057845.1 Phycisphaerales bacterium
AATAGTGATGCCTGGGCCAGACACCGGCCTTGCAGACCACGCCCTCGGCCACCGTGATCAGGCCCTGGGCGTTGGCCCAGTTGAGGAACTCGCCATACTGCCGATGGGTAACCTCATGCCGGCCGATGTAGAAGGCGTCGAGCGTCACCATACGCACGGGACGCTCCTCCGCCCAGCCCTCGCTGAAGCCGTCGCCCATCTCGAACGAGCCGCCGGGGATAAGAACCATGTCGCTGAGATGGGCCTGCTGGGTCCGTGGTTGTCCATCCGGCTGCACCACGGACACATCGGGCATGTTGGCGTCGCCGGTGTTATCCATGTCCGTAGGATGGGATGCCCGCGCGGGACCCCCTTGAAGGCCCATCGCCATCATAACGACTATGAGAATTGCGGCCTCTTTCATGGTCTTGCCTTACGAACAGCTCAAGTTGGACAGAACCATCCTATTCGAGGGCCGGACACCCGCGACACGTAGAGAACCCGGCCACGAAGGCACGCGACACCACACAGGCAGGATGCCTGTGCCACGGGCCTCAGGAGCAGCCCATGGAGTTCCCGCAGTTGAAGCACTTGTAGCAGGTGCCGTTTCGGACGGTGATGGAGCCGCAGATATCGCAGGCGGGGGCATCGTCGCCGAAATGCAGGAACTGGGCGTTGAACTGGTGCATGACCTCCATCGCCGATTCCAGTGCCCCGGAGCCGCCCGAGACGGCCGAGGTCATCAAGGCGGCCAGGCGATGGGCCGGCCCGTCGGTGGTCTCGGAGTCCGGCTCGCCCAGTTGCGCGTCGATTCGCACAATCGGGGTCTGGCTCTTCCTGACGGGCTTTTCGGGCTTTTCCCGGGGCTGGGTCTCGGCGCGGGCCTCGGCGATCTTTTTGGCGAGGTCCTTGGTCTTTTCCACCAGATCTCGGGCGGTGGTGGTGTTGTCGGCCTTGGGGGCCGGGGCCGTTCCGCCGCGGTTGGGCGTGTTGTTCTCGGCATAGCCGGGAATGAAGCGACAACCGAGCCAGCAGAAAATGTAGTCGATGATACTCTTGGCGAAGGGGATCTCGCGGTTGGCCGTCATGCCGGCCGGCTCGAACCGGGCATGGCGGAATTTGTCGACCAGGGTAATCAGGGGCACGCCGTACTGTAGAGCCATCGACGTACAGGTCCCAATCACATCCATGAGGCCACCGACGGTGCTGCCCTCCTTGGCCATAGTGATGAACAACTCACCAGGCTGTCCGTCCTCGTATAGCCCCACCGTCAGGTAGCCTTCATGGCCTGCGACTGAGAATTTGTGCGTTACACTGTTGCGGGTATCGGGCAGGCGCCTTCGGAAAGGCCTGGCGGCCGGGGTCTCGGCCTTGGCCTTGGCGGAACCGTCCTTGTGCTTTTCCGTCGAGACCGGTTGGAGGCGCTTGGAGCCGTCGCGGTAGATGGCCACCGCCTTGAGGCCCAGCTTCCAGCCTTCCATATAGGCGGTCTGGATCTCCTCTGCGGTGCTTTCCTTGGGCATGTTGATGGTCTTGCTGATGGCGCCGGAAATAAACGGCTGCACGGCCGCCATCATCTTCAGATGCGCCATATAATGGATATGGCGCTTGCCGTTCTTGGGCTTGAAAGCGCAGTCGAAGACGGGCAGATGGTCCTGATTCAACGGCTTGCACCCTTCGATGGTCTCGCGCTCGTCGACGTAATCCGTGATGAGCTTGATCTCCTGGGCGTCATAACCCAGGCGCTCGAGGGCCATCGGCAGGGTCCTGTTGACGAGCTTGAGCATCCCGCCGCCGGCGAGCAACTTGTACTTGACCAGGGCAATATCCGGCTCAATGCCGGTGGTGTCGCAGTCCATCATAAAACCGATGGTGCCGGTGGGGGCGATGACGCTGACCTGGGCGTTGCGGTAGCCCAGGCGCGTGCCGGCGTCAAGGGCCAGATCCCAGGCGTC
>DSDB01000437.1 GCA_011057845.1 Phycisphaerales bacterium
AACCCCGACCTGACCGCCCTGAGCATCCTGTTGACCTTTGTCGAACCCAAAACCGCCCTGAGCCGCCAGGTCGAGAAGCAGATGCGGGACTATTTCGGAGAACTCGTCTTCAACACAGTCATCCGGCGCAATATCCGCCTCGCCGAGGCCCCCAGCGCCGGCCGACCGATCATCCTCTATGACCCCAACAGCGCCGGCGCCGTCGACTACCGCGCCTTGGCCGGAGAAATCATCCACGGCGCACCTGCCGCTGAAATCGCCCCGCACGACGAGCAAGGTTCTCGGCTACGGGCCGACGCTCCAGACCCCGTAGCTCAGCTAACCGCACCGACGCCATAGGTGTCCGATACCGGTATCAGATATGAAAACGTTCGCCATCGTAAACCAGCAACCCGGCAGCGGCAAGACGACCACCGCGGTCAATCTCGCCGCCGCGCTGGCCAGTGCCGGCGGAAAGACGCTTCTGGTCGATCTGGACCCTGCCGCCGTCGCCACGCGCGCCGTCGGGCGCCAGGCCGCATGCGCCGCCTCCCATCTGATCACCGCCGAAGCCGAACCCGCCGACACCCTCGTCGAGACCCATACCCCCGGCCTGAAGCTCATTCCCGCCGGGCGCAGCCTGGCGGCCGCCGAATACCATGTGACGGGCCTTCCAGGCAGCCAGTTCATGCTAGCTGAGCAGCTCACCGGCCTGGCCGGCGAGTTTGACTTCTGCGCCATCGACTGCCCACCGACCCTCGGCCCTCTCACCATCAACGCCATGGTCGCCGCCGAGCAAGTCGTTATCCCCATCCCGCACGCCGACACGGACTTCCACGCCCTCGACGCCCTGATCGACATCGTCCATACCGTCAAGACCCGCTTTAGCCCCTGCACCGTGAGGATCCGCGGGCTGCTGCGTGTCTGCTTCGAGAACAAAACACAACCCGGCAAAGCCGCCCAGCGGAAGATCGCCCGAGACTACAAACCGCTGCTGCTCAATACCATCATCCACAAGACGCCGGCCCTGGCCGATGCCGCCGGACACGCCGTCTGCGTGCTCGAACATTCGCCCAGAAGCAAAGGCGCCGCCGAATACAAAGCCCTCGCACGGGAGATGACCGATGGCAACGAACTCTGAAAGACCCGGCCTTCACAAACCGATATCCTCCATCTTTGAGGGCGTCCCGATGCCCGCGCGTAAGGTGGCCCCACATACCCCGGTCGCGCCGTCGCTGCGGCCGACCATGCGCCCGACGACGCCCAATCCCATCGCCGACATGCCGCGGGACACCACCCACAACACAACGCCGCCTTCGCCGGAAACCCCGGACCCGAAACCGGCCGATACCACCGCCTCCGCGGCCCCTGCGCTGGTGGCGGCCGTCGCCCAGACCCGGCGCCAGGCAGCCGTCCCCACCAAAGCCGTCGCGGCGGCTCCGCGCACAGGCATTATCACAGGCATGAAGACCCGGCTCTTCAAGCCCAGGCCGGGCGTCAGCAACACGCGTCAGAAGACGATGGTCCTGCTCATCCCCGTCCTTGCCATCGCCCTGATCTTCGTCCTCATCAAGGTCCTTGGCACGACCCCGCGAAAGAGCCACGCCAAGGACAAGGCCCCGGTCGCCGCATCCGCCGCCACGGGCATCAACGTCTGGTGGGAGTTGCCTGAACCTTATCCCATCGGGCTGCGTGATCCCATGACACTCGCGTCGCAACCCATACCCGTCTCGCCTGTCGAGGCGGGATCCGGCGAACTCAGCGACCCAACAACCGTCCCCGCCGCCGGTATCCCACAGTTCGACCTCAAAGGCGTTCTCATCGGTGAAAATCCCTGCGCCATTATCGGCACCCGAATTCTCCGCGAAGCAGACACCTTCGACGGAGCCGTCGTTGTCAAGATCGCCGACGGCGCCGTCACCTTTGAAAAGGACGGCCAGACCTGGACCCAG
>DSDB01000440.1 GCA_011057845.1 Phycisphaerales bacterium
CTTTGACGGCGACGTATACAGCATCGTGTACGACCTGCAATAACGGAGACAGCACGGTTGGTGGGGCACAAGGCGGCATTCATTTATTCACAGGCGTTGGAGGGCTATGCCTATCCGGAGGCGCACCCCTTCCACACGGAACGGGCCAGGCAGGTTCGTCGCACCGTTGAATCCATGGGGCTGCTGGGCGGACCTGATCGTGTGGAAATCCCGCCCGTCGCGGCCGACCGAAGGATGCTCAAGAAGTTCCACACGGCCCGGTATCTCAAGGCGCTCAAGACCGCCTCGGATGGCCGGTGGGATATCGACGCCCTGCACATGGGCATCGGAACGCCCGACTGCCCGATCTTCAAGGGAATGTACGAGTATGCGTCCCTGGCGACGGGCGCCACGCTGGTCGGAGCGGACCTGATCCTTAAGGGCGATATCCAATATGCCTTCAGTCCATCCGGCGGTTATCACCACGCCGGGCCCGAGAAGGCCGCCGGCTTCTGCTACGTCAACGATGTGGCGCTGGGTTGCCTCGTGCTGGCCGAGGCCGGCAAACGCGTCCTGTATCTGGATATAGACGTACATAACGGCGATGGTGTCGCGGAGTACTTCTATGAGCGAAGCGACGTGATGACGATCTCATTGCACGAGGACCCCGTGCTGCTGTTTCCGGGAACGGGCTTCGTCGATGAGATCGGCCGAGGTGAAGGTCTCGGCTATTGCGTGAATGTGCCGCTGCCGGTCGGAACGTACGACGAGGCGTACATGAAGGCCTTCCGTCAGACAGCCGTTCCGCTGATTCAGTGGTATAGACCCGATGTGATTGTCTTTGAGCTGGGCGCCGATGCCCTGGCGGGCGATCCCCTGGCGCACCTGCAGCTCACAAACAACGTGTACGCCGATATCGTCCACTGGCTGATGGGACTTGGCCTGCCGATCCTGATGACCGGCGGCGGGGGCTATCATGTAGCCAATACCGTGCGGGCCTGGGCCCTGGCCTGGAGCGTGCTTTGCGGCGCCGACAGTTCCATGGATATGGCCGCGGCCATGGGCGGCGTGATGCTGGAGAGCACGGACTGGCAGGCGGGCCTGCGTGACCGTGTGCGGCCGGTCAGCGCACAGCAGGAGGAATCCGTGATGCCCGTTATCAACCAGACCATCCAACAGGTCCGGGAGAAGGTATTCTCCATACTCGGATTGTGATCCCCCCCCCCAAAAAAAAACGGGGCCCGAATGCTTCATTCAGGCCCCGGTAATGGCATACGAAAATCCTCCGCCGAGTCTATGCGCCGGCACTCTTGAGAGGTTTGAGCTTCAGCGTCAGGGCCGACGCCGCCAGACACGCCGCCCCGGCCGGAATGAACGCCCACATCCAGATCCTGGCATCTCCCATCATGCCGCCCAGGATGGGCCCGACCACGCCGCCGAAACCATAGGCCAGGAATACGAACGGGTAATTGACTCCCACGTTCTTGTTGCCGAAGATGTCCGCCGTCGCGGCCGGGAAGAGGGCAAAATTGCCTCCGAAGTTGAAGCCGATAACGGCCGCGCCGATGTAGAGCCCCCACTCACGCCCGCCGATGAAGTAGAACAGGATCATCATGGCGCCCTGCAACAGACTCATCAGGGCGATGGAGTTCCTGCGTCCCAGCTTGTCCGATACGGTCCCCCAGACGATTCGGCCCAGACCATTCAACAAGGCGTAGAACAGGCCCATGGCGGTGTTCGTGACCGCCGCCGCCTTCTCGGCCTCCATCCCATTGGCCGCCAGTGCCTCATTGCCGAACAGCTTGATGATTCCGATGATCATCAGGCCCGCCAGCGCGCCGGCGGTAAAGGCTGAAAACAGAATCCAGTACTGGGGCGTCTTGACCATTTGCCCCACGGAACAGTCAACCCCGCCGACGGCGCCGGCCGCGCTCGGAGGCGTCCAACCC
>DSDB01000493.1 GCA_011057845.1 Phycisphaerales bacterium
GCATCGAAGAGTGGGACAAGCCGCTGGATGTCGAGGCGGTCAAACCGCGGATCGTCGAGCTGCAGAACTCCGATCCTACCCAGATGGCCCAGCTTCTCAATACGCTGTTCAGCGAGACCAGCGCCACCGGCGCCCGCAGCACCACCCAGCGGAACGCCTTTCTGCCGGCGTTCTTTGGCAACACCACGGCCGATCGCGAGAAGATCATCGGGCCGCTCTATGGCCAGTTGACCTTCAACGAAGTGCCCGGAACCAGGAAGATCATCGTCATCAGCAAGATTCCCGAGGCCTACGACGTGGTCGAGCAGCTCGTGCTGGAGCTGGACCGTGAGGAGATGGGCGAGATCCCCACGCTGATCACGCTTAAATACGCCGACCCGGAGGACCTGGCCGAGCGGATGAACGCCATGTTCTCCGAGGCCGGCACAACGGCCACCTATCGTATGACCAGCAGCGGCCTGAGCGCCTACTCGATGGAAAGCACCAACACCGCCACGACCATCGGTACGACCACGGCCACCAATCAGGTTCGCCCGCCGTGGTCCAATACCGGGGCCCGCAGCACCCTCGACACGCAACGGCCCATCAGTAACGTGATCGGACGGGTGCGGTTCGTGCCGGAGCCGCGGACCAAGTCGATCATGGTGCTCTCGCCGCCGCAGTTCATCACGAAGATACGCGAATTGATCGATCTGCTGGACGTCCCAGGCAAGCAGGTCGTCGTCAAGGCGATCATCCTGCAGGTCAACCACGAGAAGATGACCTCGCTCGGAACGCAGTTCGCCTCGAATCCGGAGGCCTTCGGCGTGCTTGGCGTCAACGCGATTCAGGCGGTCAATACCCTGCAGCAGTTGAGCACCAACGGATCCATACGCTTCCCGTCCGCGACAGGGCAGCCCGCATGGACTAATAACGCCGCGGGCAGCGGCAGCGATTTTGGCTTCAATGTCGCCGGCAGCGTCTACGTGTTGATCGACTTCCTCGTCAAGCACATGAACGCCAAGGTCCTCAACGAACAGACCCTCTGGACGAAGGACAACGAAGAGGCCATGTTCTTCAAGGGCGAGAAGATCGCGTTCGTGACGGATACGTCGGTTTCCGGAACGACGGGCCTGGCGACCACGAGTTTCGAGTTCGAGCGGGTCGGTATGACCTTGCAGGTCCGTCCGAGCATTACGCCGGAGAACAATGTTGACATGATCGTGCGGGTCCAGATTTCCGATTTGACCGCCGACATGGTGAACGCGCAGCCGGTGCGAACCGAGATGGACACGACGACGAACATGATTGTCGAGGACGGCTCGACGCTGCTGCTCGGCGGCATCCTGATTCAGAAGGACAGCCAGATACGCCGCAAGGTGGCCGGTCTCGGCGACCTGCCGGGCGTCGGCGAGTTGTTCCGGCACAACGCCATCCGGGAGTCGAACGAGGAACTGATGGTGTTCATCACGCCGTTTGTCGTCGATGATCCGAACGGAACCCAAGCGGCTACGAAGGCCCAGATCGACGAGGCCAGGCAGAAGCATGAGGACTTCCGCCGCAGCCTGGATGACACCGTGGAGCAACTGCGTCAGGAAGTGATGAAGATGGAGAAGTAAGACCGGTTGCGGCCAAGGCGTATTGCAATAGATGTTATCGGGCAGCCGACACAACCGTCGGCTGCCCTTTCTATGGGCTCGTTACGGCCGCTCGCTTCGCAAGGGCACGGCGCAGCCTCAGACCAACGACTCGATCAGCGACTTGCGAAGAGGATCATCGCAGGCATCCAGCAACTCTTCGAGCAGCCGATCGCAATACGGCTCCGAGTCGATGCCCAAGGGCTGTTGCCACTTCTCAAAGAGGCAGTTCAGACGCTGTGCGTGCAACTGTGCCCATTCCGTTTTTTGCCGTTCATCAGCATTCATCCATGATACCCCCTAATAGTA
>DSDB01000111.1 GCA_011057845.1 Phycisphaerales bacterium
TAGAAGAAGTAGTTCTTGCCGTAGCCGATGTCGCCGTGATGAATGCCCTCCACGACACAGCGGTAACCGTAGTAGCGATTCACATCCACATTCTGACGCCACCAGTCTTGCGTCGGATTCGGGTCGTAGTAGTAGCCGCTCTTGAGGGTGTTGAAGTCCGAGTTGTCCGCCGCCGCCGTCGAACCCTGGTTGTTCTTCTCGCCGTTGTGCCCCTCAATCTTATAGAGGTTGCCATCCGGCAGCTTGTGCTCATCCAGGAACCGGCCGTCCATCTGCTCGATGACCAGGTACAGGCCCCAGAAGTCGCCTTCATACTGCGTGGCCCCGGTCTCGGCGGCATCGTCGATGACACGGAAATGCACCCAGTGCGTCTTGGGCGACTCCACACCCATCAGGTTGAACAGCTTGAAACCGGCCGCCTCGAACATCCCCTGTTCGCCGCGGTGCATGAAGTCGGCCTGCTGGATACACGCGGAGAAATTGAGCTTGTCCCACGTGGTGCCGTACTTCCTGCCGAAGTCGTCCCGGGCCTGGAAGTAGTGCCCGCGGTTGAAATCGAACTTCCACATGTTCTTGCCCATCGCGTACCGCCAGACCCCCCCGCGGGCCCGATACCGGATATGATCGTACACGTCGCCATCGTACACCAGCGTCCCCGTCCACAGATACAGATCGCCTCCGTAGCCGCTGCCCCTCGTCGTCCCTGGGTGGAATTGGGCATCGGCCACGTCCTGGCGTTTGCTGAGCAGGTGATAGACCGGCACGCGGGTCAGAACCTGCGGGCTGTAGGTCACCGGTTGTCGAAGGGCGGAATCCCAACTCGATGGGTGGATCGCCCCCGTCCAGGCCGGCACGCCGCTGTAGACGAAATAAGCGAAGTTCGGCTGGGGGTCGTGTTCATACGGAGCACGGACGCTCAGACCGGTATTGTCGGTCGCCGTGATTCGATACCGCATCAACAGGCGATGCGTATGGAGGGCCCCAAGGATGACGGCGGTGTAGACATCGTCCCCGGCCTGTGCATCGCCGCCGGTCCCGTTATCGACCATCGGCAGGCTGGTCCAGTTT
This sequence comes from Phycisphaerales bacterium, assembly GCA_011057845.1. GTDB lineage: Bacteria > Planctomycetota > Phycisphaerae > Sedimentisphaerales > Anaerobacaceae > UBA2266. Next base: position 1,069 of record DSDB01000111.1, read on the forward strand.
GTTTCGTACTGGGCGTCGTCTTTGTGGAAATACGACCCCGGCAGGACCCGCTGATACCACAAGACCACCGACTGCACGCCCTCTGGGTCGGTCGCCTTGACGGTGATCTTCACATCCTGGCCGGCAACGGGCTGCTTCGGCGTATGGTTCACCTGCCGCATCTGCGGACCGATGTTCGCCGCGAAGGTGGTATTCCGCTTGCCGGGGGTGGGACTGGCCCCCGAAGTGGAGGGATTGTCCGTCAATCGCACGTCGATGAAACAATCGGATGAGTTGTCCCTTGAGACGTTATGAAGCTGGACCGTCAATACATTCTCGCCCGCCACCAGATAGTCCGAGGGCGGCCACGGGAGATTGAACTGGTTCCAGGTCAGGTCTTCGCGGGCCGGGCCCGACACGGAAGTGTACGCCACATCGTTACCCGGCATATTGGCGTTCTGGACGTGAGTGCCGTTGATCCAGGCGTTGAAGCCATCGTCATACATGGCCTCCAGCACGAGCGCCCCGACCGTCGCTGGATTGTCCACGTGGAACGTCTTGCGCAAAAACACGCACGTGTAGGTGTACCGCATGTCATCCAGGCGCGTGTTCAGGAAATCCTCTCCATAGCCAATCGGCAGCCTGTCGTAATCCCAGGAGGAATCGTCGTAGGACAACTCCCGCCACAACGGCCGCGGATCGGTCGCCTCCGTCAGGCCTTTCTTGTATCGCCAGTAGCCGCTTGCCGGTATCAATGTCGAGGGTGTACTGACGGAATCCGGCTCACTTGGCCGCCAGTTACCGCCCAGGTCGCCGTCGAACGCGGGATTGACCAGCTCCACGGAGTAGCCGGGCGGGTCGCCCACAATTGGCCA
>DSDB01000585.1 GCA_011057845.1 Phycisphaerales bacterium
GAGTCTGTCGAGCAGCATCCGGCGGACGACCATGAACTGGGCGGCGGTCTCGGAGGTGCGGCCGGACTTGCTGATGACGTTGAACAGGGTCTTGTCGAGCTTGTCGCCGATCCAGTCGAAGAACGAGGCCAGTTGCACGGGGTCCACGTTGTCGAAGACGAACAGGCGCGGGCGATTGGCTTGGGCGCCGTCAGGATGCACGGGCAGGATGCCCGTGCTACGCGAGGGCGAGACGCCCTCGCCACGCGGCGGCCGTGGGCCTGTGCGCTGGGCGGGGTCGAGGTTGTACATGTAGGGGTTCAGGGCCGTCTGGAGGGCGATATTGCCCAGGGCCGAGCCGCCGATGCCCAAGACGACGAGGTTCTCGCAGTCGATCTCGATGCCGTCTATCACCCGGCGGACGCTTTCGGCAATCTCGGGCTTGTAAGGCAGGTCGCGGTAGGCGGTCCTGCCGGCCTGGCGTTCAGCATTGAGCCACTGGATCAGCGGCGCCGTCTCGCGTTCCATCTCATCAAACTGGGCGTCTGTGATCCCGTGCTCGGGGCCGATCTTCGTCTCAAGAACATTGCCGTAGTACAGCCTGACTTGTGAATCGGACACTTGGCCAACCTTTCGTGATTCGGGAGGTCCGGACCTCCGCCTCATGTGAGTATACTTCGCATGTGCAACCCTGCCGCAGGGCGTGGCGGATCATACCACGTCAGTCCAGGGCCGTCAACCTGCCGACAAGAACGTAGCGCCGGGAGGACCCGCGGCACGGGCATCCTGCCCGCGGGCTGTGGCACAGACCTCCTGCCCGCGAACCGTAGCACAAGCAGCTTGCCCATGAACCGTGGCACGGGCATCTTGCCCGTGGACTGTAGCGTATGATATCGCAGCGGCGGCCAGTCCCACCTCAGGTCAGCGAGACGTCGATGGTCTCCAGGCCCTTGTCCAGGGTGAACGTACCGGCGAGGGTCCGGCCGGGCGGCTTGGCCGTGGCCTTGTATTGCCCAAGGAAGCCATCCAGGTCGGCCCGGCCTTGTGGTCCGACGGCCGTCTCGACGCGGGTCCACCACTTGCCCTTGACCAGATCCGTGAGCCGGTCGTAGGCGGGCTTGGGGGTCATGTCGTCGCGGACCAGGCCCGCCGGGGCGGCCTGCCAGGAGCCCTGGTCGGTAAAATCCCACCACGTAATGGCATGGACGGACGGGTGGGAGAACAGGACCGTGTAGAACTCCGCCACGGCCTTGGCCTGGGTCTGTTCGCCTTCGGGCGTGTTAGGCCATTGGTCGCCGGATTTCGCGCCGGAGACCACGGTCGTCTCGGTAAAATGCAGTGGAACGCCGAAGCGGGCGTGTTGCTCGCAGACCCGCCAGGTCTGTTCGGCGCCCCAGTAACCGCCGTGCATGTGGGACTGGATGCCGATGACATCGTACATGGGCTTGCCGTCGGCCGTCAGTTCCGAGATGACGGTGTCGGCGTAGGCCGGGTCCGTGCGGTAATCGTTGATGAGCAGCGTGGCGGCGGGGTTGCCCGTTCGGGCGGCGGCGAAGGCCCGGCGGATGTATGCCCCGATGCCGATCTCGGCGATGGCCCTGGTGAGGGTCGGGGCACGCTCCTTGCAGAACGGCCGGTCGTAATGGACGGCCTCGTTGACCACGTCCCAGATGTCGATGCCGCCGGCGAATCGGCGGGTGCAGCGTTCGATACGGGCCATCTGGAGGGTCATGGCCTCGGCGGTGTCGTCGCCGAGCCAGGGGGGCTGGACGTAATTCCAGGCCAGCGGGTGGCCCTTGGTGGTGACGGCATGGGCCTTGCACCACTGGATAATCTCGTCGGAGCGGGCGTCGTCGGGCTTGCCGCGCTCGCGTTCATAGTTCCACCAGTAGAACGGCAGCGTCGCGAAATTCAGCAGCGCCGCGAAGCGTTCGGCGTAGGC
>DSDB01000299.1 GCA_011057845.1 Phycisphaerales bacterium
ACGGCGGCCTTGTCCAGCGCCTTGTCCAGTTGTCTGGCATCGGCCTGTGTCTCGGAGGACATGAGGATGTTGCTCCTGGCCCATGCACGCAGTCGGCCGACTTGCGCCGCCGACAGTTCATGGTGCGCGGACGTCACCGCCAGGGCCAGCGACACCGCCAGCGTATGGGCCTTGCGGAGACTGCATTCGGCGTCCAGATACCCCAGCTCGGGATTGATGTACTCGACCGTGCTCTGCGCGGCGGCCAGCGGCAGGCCCGACTCGCCGCAGAGCAGCTCCACGCCTCCGGCGAGCACCATCGTGCCCTTTGTAGGGAATTGGAGCCACTCGACCGGAACCTCCGCCACTTTCAGCCATTGCGAAACAACGGTTGTGTCGGGCTGTACGACACCCAGGCCAACCGTCAAACAGAACGCATTGGAGGACGCATCGCGGTGCTGAGGATGGCGGCTGAGAACGGGGTGCGGGTTATCGCTGTCCGGCACAACGTCCGTCAGTGTAATACGGGCCGAGACAGCCGTGGGCTGATCGAATCGCGGCATGGAGCCCTTGATCTCGACCACCAGAACCGTTGACTGCGAAGACTGGGCGACGCTGATCCGGCAGACCGTCGCCCCGGCCTCATCGACGCCGGATGTGGCTTCCCGGCCGCTGTCTGGAATGCCTGTTGCACGCTCCGGCAAACCCTCGTCGGATGATGCGTCTTCGCACCGCGGCCGTCCAAGCGACCTGCGGCGGCCCAGGGCACGGGCCACGACGGGCACGGAAACGCCAAAGGCGTGTACAAGTTGTCGAATGCCACGAGCCATCTGGTGATCCTGCGCCCGGCTACTGGACGCTGATCGCTTGCAGGGTTGCGTCGGATCCCGCCCCGGCCTCGCTCTCGCAACCGGCGGCGTGATCCATGTCCATACACAGGTCTACTTCGAGTGTCTTGCCGGAGCCGACGTCGTGGAAGCAGCAGTGCATCCGCTGATTGACGTCGTAACTGTAGGTCACCCGCACGGGGCATCTCGCGGGCCGTCCCGGCGGCAGTTTCAGGCGGCGCGTGGCGATCCGGTTTACGTACTGCGGATCGCTGTCCTCGCCTTGGGTGACGGTGATCTCCAGTTCGGTCTGTCCGGCCCCGATGGTATAGAACATCCGCGATGCCTCGCAGGGCAGCGGCGTGTTCTTCCGGAGGATAATGCGGTTCTCCAGGGTCCGCCTGCCCGTTGTACTGTCGATTGGGGCACAGAGCGTGCCGTAGCTGTGATTGCAGACGTCGGTCAGGCTGATGTCGCGCAGTCCCCCCGCGACGCCTTTGGGCACCTTGTCCGGATTGTCCCGCAGCAGCGTCAGGCCAGCGTGAATCGCCGCTCCCAGCGCAACGCACTCGTCCACGTTGACCGCCGACGACGGAGCGAATCCAAACGTGTGCCGCAGGTGCTCCTGGACCAATGGGATTCGCGTGCTGCCGCCCACAAGCAATACCTTCTCGATGGCCGACGGCTCCAGACCGGCCTCCTCCAACGCCAGGTCCACCAGCATGTCCATGCGGGCCACAAGGGGCGAAATGGCCTGCTCGAACATCTCCCGCGTGATCTCGAACCGCATCGGGCCGGCCGGGCCGTAGAGCATCTTCCTGGCCACGGGCCTTCGCGACAGGGTCTTCTTGAGGTCTTCGGCCTCGTCTTCGTATTTCGTCTTGTCAATTTCACGGCGAAGCAGATCGGCCTTCATCTCCCGGCGGTAGGCTTCTTCGATGATCTCCAGAATCGCCTGGTCGAAATCGACGCCGCCCAGGGCATGATCACCCTGCGAGCAGGCAATCTCCATCCGGTGGCCCTTGACGTCCATGATTGTCACATCGAACGTGCCCCCGCCCAGGTCGAAAACGAGCACCTTGCCGCGGACTTCGCAGGCCGTCGCATAATAC
>DSDB01000659.1 GCA_011057845.1 Phycisphaerales bacterium
CAGCCGTCCGGCTCGACGCAATCGGTTCGCATCCATTGTTGGGTCATAAGGGCCAGGTCTTTGAAGTCTACACAGCCGTTACCGTCCAGGTCCGGCAGACGCACATGCGTGAAATGCAATTCTCGCACCGCCCAGGGCACGTTGGGGTTCGCGGGGTCCCAGTGGTCGAACTCAACAATACATCGGCCCGGCGCCGTCGCCTCAAAGTCCACGATATACCAGTCGCCCGGTACGGCCGTGTGATGGCCGCTGTGGGACAGCCCGCTGAACGTACCGTCCGCCCATGAGTACAGCAATGTGCGCGTGCCGGCGGCAGGCAGCAGTGAGTCGGCGCAGCCGTTGCCTCTGCATGTAATCCGGCCGCGGGAGCGGTAAGGAGCACGCATGAGCAAATCGCTGTTCCAGGCGCCGGCACGGCTTGAGGTTACAACCAGGGTCAGTTTTGTGCCTACGCCGACCGGCGTGTAGACGAAGGCGGCGTCGGGCTCATTGCAGTCCGGCGAAGGATAGCCTTCCACCGGCCCCAGTGGTGTCAGGCCGTCTTCAAGGTAGACCCTCACACACATCCGCCATGAGGGCAGGCTTTTGCTGGCCCAGGCGGTGCCGCCGTAGGCGCCCATGTTGATACGGCCGCCGTTGGGAACCGGCTCCTCGCCGACGTCTTGCTCCGGATGGCCCGCATCGATGCACGGGCTGGTTGCTGAATCCCGGACCCATTTGCCGGTGGAAGGTTGGTATCGGCCTGATTCCGACTTGAGATGGTAATCCCCATTGGCGGGGTCGGCGAATTGCGGATCGCGGTTGATGTTTCCCACGCCGGGCCCGCTGAGCGTCGACAATCGGCTGTAATTGGCCGTGCATGAGAACAGATCGCCGGTGGAATTGCCCCAGAAGATGCAGTTGGAGATACTGGGATTGCTGACGGAATCGGCCAGCACGCCGATGGTGTTCTCGACGACCGTCAGATTGCGCAGCGTCGGCGATGCGTAGAAGCAGAAAAAGCCCGCGTGGCTCTCGGTGACGACGAAGCGGCTCAATACACTGCCCGGCCCTTCCGCGTGGTAGAAGGACGCCGCATAGTATCCCGGGGCCCGCAGGGCGGCCGGCTCGGCGATGCTCGTGACCGTGATGGCCTTGCCGAGGAAGTCCAGTTCCTCGGTATAGACGCCGGGGTAGACCAGAACCTTGTACCCATCGGCCGCGGCGTCGATGCCCTTTTGGATCGTCGCAAACGCGCTGCCGGGCGTCAGCCCATCATTGTTGTCGCTGCCGGTGGCGCCGTTGACATAATAGGCCAGCTCGGGTGCCACTGCGATGGCGCACGGATAGACCAGTCCGCTGATGAACGGCGTGCACGTGTCATCCTGGATCTTCACCACGTTGCCCGAAAGGTGACCGTTGACATACAGCGATCCGTCGGGACCTTGCGAAATCCACTGTGGGTCATCGAAGGGAATACCGTTTGCCGAGATGTACCCAATGAAATGTCCGTCGGCGCTGCTGTAGACATTCACCCGGTCGTTTTCCCAACTGACGACGTACAGCCGTTGCGCCGACGCAAAGGCCAGCCCCATGGGGTGGACCAACTCCCCAGAACCGCTGGGAATGAAGTCCTCGACGCTCCCGGTCTGCACGTTGTAGCGGATGACCTTGTTCTGGTACTGGCCCCATGTGCTGTACAGATGGCCGTCCGGGCCGAATGCCACGCCGTTTGGGGCACTCGGGGCCAACTGCGGCTGGGATAGGACAACGTTCTTGAATGCTCCGGTGCTTCCATCGTATCGGAGGATCTGTCGGGTGTGGTTGCTTGCCACGTAGAGATCGCCGTCCGGCCCGATCGCCAGTCCCGCCGGACCGTCAAGACCTCCGATGCCGGCGGCGACGAAGTCCGTCAGTTGCCGCGTGC
>DSDB01000232.1 GCA_011057845.1 Phycisphaerales bacterium
AACGGCCACCGAGACGGGGTTCGGGTTCCATGCCGCGTCCGGGTCGATGGCCATCACCTTGCGAATCTGTTGGGCCGTCAGGGGCTTGTTGTAGAAGCGCACGTCATCGATGGCGCCCGTGAGGAAGTCGCTGGGACCGCCGGCGTCCCATTCCTGGCCAAGGGACCACTTGTGGGTGGCGCTGAGTGTGAAATCGGCGGTGTGCGTGGCGGCGAGAACGCCGTCGATATAGACCGAGCCGGTCGATCCGGAGCGGACATAGGCCAGCATGTGCCAGAGGCCGTCGTTGACGGTTTGCGTGGAGAAGCCCTCATTGGCGCCATCCCAGACACACACGCGGCCGGCGTCGAGTTGGATACGGAACACATTGTCGTTGGAACTGGTGTTGCAGGCATAGACGGCGCAGGTGGCGGTTGTCGTAGCGACCCAGCAGGTCAGGGTGATGTTGGTGGTGGTGATGTCGTCGGCGACGGCGTCGATCTGAACGAAATCGTCCCCGTCGAGGTAGAGTGCGTCGCCGTCATAGCCGGCCACCCGTTGCGGGTTGCCCACGAACAGGCCGGTATTGTTGTGCCCGGACCAGTCCAGCGCCGAGGGGCCGACCTCGTCAAACGTCCACCAGCCGATGAGGTCGGGATCGGTAACGACAATTTCCGGCATGGTGGTGAAGCTCCAGACGTCGCCCTTGTGGGCCACGCCGCAGGTGTCCATGGTGTCGATTCGCCAGTAGTAAGTCTTGCCGCCCTGCAGGTTCGGCGGCTGCCAGGTGGTCCCAAGCGTGTAATCCACCGGCGTCGTGGAATTGAGCACCGCGGTGTAACTGGTTCCCAGATAGATATTCTGGTAGACCATGTTCATGCCGGGATTCCAACTCAGGCTGATGTCTGTTCGCAGGTCCACGGCGCCGTTGGCGGGGCTTGGGCCGGTGGCGTTGGCAGGGAGGGTGCGGAAGGTCCATATCGGGCCCTCCCAGGGGCTATCGGGGTGGGCGTCGTTGACTTCATCGACGCGCCAGTAGTAGGTTGTGCCCGCGGCCAGACCGGAGACCGGAAAGCCGTTGCGGAGCGTCAGACCCTTGTCGGTGCCATGAATGCCGGCTTCGACGTCGGCGCTGTCGGTGCCGAAGTAGACGTGGTGGAATCTGGCGTAATCTCCGGGCGCCCAGGTCAGCTCCACGGAGGCGTGGGCGACCGTAGCGCCGTCGGCGGGGGCGGGATTGCCCGCCATTCCCGTGAGGAATTCGACGTGGAGCATGGGCGCACCGCTGACGCTACCCTCATAGGCCTCAGCGCAGCGAAGGCCGACGGAGGGGTTTGCGGGGTTGTCTCTGAAGATCAGGACGACGGGGTTGCCCTCCATCCAGCCGGGCTGGTTGACAAGTTCCTGGATGATTGCAGCGATGTTGGATGTCCGCTGGTCGACGCCGCGGGCATTGGTTGTGGTCCAGTTGGCGACGGTCCAGAGGATCTGGGTGGTTGTCCGGGCTCGGCCTTCAATGTCCTGCTGGGTGACGAAATCGGCGGGATTGGGCGAGAGGTGGCCCTGAATAATGAGGTTCACTGGGTCGGTTCCGCCTTTGGTCTCATCCACCTGGAACTGGACGTATGCGTTGAGGATGGGGGCCTGGCGAGGGATAGTGATATTGCGAAACCGCACGCCGACCGTCTGGGGGTTTACCTGATTGACGTCCTCATAGGCCAATTCCAGGTCGCTGCTGGTGGAATCTCGAAAGGCGCCGCCGGCATATTGCTCGGCGTCATCAGCGCCGTTCGTAACGCTGCGATCCAGAACGGTCCCGGACACACCCGCGGCAATTGTGATGCTCAATAGAACGGCTACGGCGAACGAAAAAGGGCTGTTACGGTACACAATGCTCTCCTTGAGGGCCCTTGGCCGGA
>DSDB01000050.1 GCA_011057845.1 Phycisphaerales bacterium
AAGTCCTGGCACCATGACGTGGCCTGCCAGATCCACGACTGGGACGGCGACGGCATCCCGGACGTTGCTCTGGTTACGACCGCCGCCGTGTACATCTTCAAGAACGAGAAAGGCGCCCGGCCCACCGAACCGGTCCGCCTGGGAACCGAGTTCAATTTCACCCTCTACTGATTACGGATTGTCGATCACATGACGACACGTTGCACCCGTATAGTTCTTGTGACGGCCTGGCTGTCTCTGGTGATAGCCGATACGGGGCGTTGCGCTGTGCTGCGAGGCAGCGTCCGCGACGCCTCCACGGGCCAACCGGTCAAGCTCGCGAACCTGCGCGTCTATCCCCGTGGCCGGGCAGCGGCGATAGAGACCGCCGGCGAGACCGACGGCGCCTTTGCGTTTGAGAATCTGGCGGCTGGCGTCTACAGCCTCTGCGTAATGGGTGGGCAGGAGCACCTGCCTGGTATCGTGCCCGACATCGAGGTCCATTCCAATGTTAAATTGGACATGAGCCCGCGGAGCGACGAACAATCCGACGCGTGGGTTCAGGGGTCATGGCTGTTCCGCGCATACTACGAACTTGGCGGGGCGGCCGATTCCTTCGTCCATTTCGGCAGGACCTCCCGACTGGGCCGGTCCGCGGGCGATCAGTCCAGGCGGGCCACCTCCCACAGCGTTATGGTGACCGGTCTGGCCCCCAGCGAGGTCTACCGCTATCGCGTTTCGTCGCACACCCACAAGGCTTCGTCGCACCGGACATTCTCCCGAATCTACAGTTTTGTGACTTGGCCTGAAGGTCCTGATAGCCCCCGTTTTCACCGGCCCACGGAACCCTCGCCCGCCGCGGATGCCGGCGAGAACCCCGTGGCTAATGGCGGTTTCGAGAGCGGCCTGGACGGCTGGACGTCAATAGCGTGTGCGGGCAAGAAGGGTACCGAGGTGTTCAGAGCGGTTGTCCCGCCTATGGGTGAAGCTGGAGGCGGCGAAGACGGCTACACGGCCCACAGCGGAGAGAAACTGTACGGCTTCTCATACATCGGGTCCGACGACCCCACCTGGACCGGCCCGGCCGAGGTGTGGAACCGCGAACTGATTACTCAGCCGATACGGGTGGAGCCTGACTGTTCTTATGTGCTTGAGGCCTGGCTGCTCACGGGCGACCAGGGCAGCGGCTGGGGCCGGGATGCCCGGATACGTCTGGTGGTCGATGAAACCGGGGGCGATCTTCTCGGCGCCTTCGAGACCGCGGACCAGGCCAACGCTACGCAGTGGTTCGCTACGCAGCATCGATGGCTGCCGGTGCGCTTGCAGTTCACGCCGCGGGCCGAGCGTGTTGTGATTGGGGCGGAGTTTCTTCATTGGTGGGCCCTGGAAGCTTCCTATCTCTACATTGACGACATACGCGTTTACCCCTTGCACCCTGACATTCTGGAAGGAGACAAACCATGAGACATCGCATTCTCTCAGCTACAATCCTGTTGGTCCTGATCGGTCTGACCGGCTGCCTTGAACAGTCCAGGATGGATGCCGCAAACGACGGCTATTCGCCGTTGTTCAACGGCAAGGACCTGAACGGCTGGGCTCCCACCGGCAATGCAAAGTGGAGTGTCGAAGAAGGCATGCTCGTAGGAACCCAGGGTCCGGACAACGCTCCCGGCGACCTCTTCACGACGGCCGAATACGGCGACTTTGAGCTGACGTGCACCTGGCGGGTCGAGTGGCCGTGCAATACCGGCATCTGGTTCCGCTACCAGTCGGACCAGAAGGCCTACCAGGCCGATATTCTTGAATACAAGAACCCGGTGTGCTGGTCGGGCACGCTCTACTGCCCGGGCAAGATGTTCCTGGCCATGAACGAGGATCCCTCCATCGTCAACCGCGAGGGCTGGAACACGATGA
>DSDB01000337.1 GCA_011057845.1 Phycisphaerales bacterium
ACGGTCCAGGTGGCCCGCCACCCCAAGCGGCCGCTGCTGATGGACTACATCAGCCTGATGGTCAAGGATTTCCGCGAACTCCACGGGGATCGCTGCTTTGGGGATGACCGGGCGATGGTAACGGGATTCGGACACATCGGCCGCAACCGGGTGATGCTCATCGGCCAGAACAAGGGCCGGGCGATGAAGGAGAAGGTGGCCTGCAACTTCGGCTGCCCCAACCCGGAGGGCTATCGCAAGGCATTGCTCAAGATGAAGCTTGCCGAGAAGTTCCGCCTGCCGGTTGTGACGCTGATCGATACACCCGGCGCGTATCCCGGGGTCGGCGCCGAGGAGCGAGGCCAGGCCCAGGCGATTGCGGTCAATCTGATGGAGATGGCCCGGCTGACCGTGCCCGTGGTGTGCATCGTCATCGGCGAGGGCGGGTCGGGCGGGGCGCTGGGCATCGGCGTCGGCGACCGGCTGGCCATGCTGGAATTCGCGTATTACTCGGTGATTTCACCGGAGGGCTGTGCGGGTATCCTATGGCGGGATGGGTCTCAGGCGCCGGCCGCGGCCGAGGCGCTGCGGCTGACCAGCAAGGAATTGAAGCAGCTTGGATTGGTCGATGCCGTGATTCCCGAACCGCTGGGCGGGGCTCACCGCAACATCCATGATACCGTGTTCAGCGTAGAGCAGTATGTGACCCGGACCCTGACCGAACTGTCGCGGTTGAGTACGGATGTGCTGCTGGAGAGGCGGTACGAAAGACTTCGCAAGATTGGCTCAGTGGATGCCGGCGTGCTGGAGGCCAGAACGGCCGCCTCGCGAGACCGAATCAAGGCGGCCGTTGGTGCCGCCAAACGCCAGAGCGATGTGATGCCGGCCGAGGTCTGAGCCGCCGCAGAAAGGATTCCTCCATGGCGATGACTCGATGTGACGACTGTGGGCGGGAGATCTCCGACAAGGCCCTTGCGTGCCCGGGTTGCGGTGCGGCTGCGCCGAACGCGATGCAGTTGCTTGAATACCGCAGCAAGCGGACCCTGTGCGGTCTGCCGCTGGTGCATGTCGTATGGGGGCCGAGTCTGGACTGGCGGACCGGCCGAGTACGGGCCGCCAAGGGTATTATCGCCGTCGGTCCGGTGGCGGTGGGGGTATTGGCCGTCGGCGGCTTGGCATTCGGGGCGGTTTCTTTCGGGGGCTTGGCTCTCGGTCTGGCGGCGGTCGGTGGGATGGCTGTCGCTCTGGGCCTGGCGGTTGGCGGGATGGCGTTGGGTCTGGTCGCTGTAGGCGGCTGTGCGGTGGGGTATTACGCCATCGGCGGCGGTGCGTTCGGGGTCCACGTCCTAAGCGGCGCCCGGCAGGACGCGGTGTTGCTCGACTTCTTCAAACGACTCTCAGGGGGGTAGGTCGCGGGGCGGCCCATATCCGCATTGTGGGGCAACGTTTTTTTGCACTTTCCCCAAGTTTTTCTTGCCCGCCGGCATGGAATTGCATATAATAGTAGTTTCTTGCTATTCTGAGGGAAGTGGACGATCCCCACTGGCCTGCTGTGCGAGTCGCTCAGTCTTTGCGCTGCGGCCCATCCGTATCAGAGCGAGAGTTGTACCGGGCCGCTCGGAGCTGCCCCGGCCGTGCATGCAAGACGCTTGTTTATTCTCTCTAGCTTCAAGAAGCAATGGAAAAGATCGGTAGAATCAGAAACATCGGAATCTCGGCACACATCGATTCCGGCAAGACAACGCTCAGCGAGCGAATACTCTATTACTGTGGTCGTATTCACCGTATGCAGGAGGTCCGTGGCGGAGAAGGCGGCGCGACGATGGACTTCATGGAACTCGAGCGGGAGCGCGGCATCACCATTACCTCGGCCGCCACCCAGGTCAAGTGGAAAAACAACAGCATTAACCTCAT
>DSDB01000456.1 GCA_011057845.1 Phycisphaerales bacterium
GGAGCCCTCAACGGCCTCGATGCCGTCTGCCACTTCAGCATCGGCAGCGCAAGCTGGGACCAGAGCGTCGGCAAGTTCCCCATGAACACGCCCGCCGTGCTGGGCAGCTTCTTCGCCACGGCCCTGCTCTACCGCAACGGCTACGTCCGCCAGGGGCCAAGCGTGGTCAAAGAGAACCTCTCGGTCGACAACCTGCTCGCTCTCAAGGGCTCCCCCGTGTTCGTCCGCGCCGCCCTGGACCAGTTGCGCGCCGAGGAGGTTCCCACGGGCCATACCGGCAGGATTGAGCAGACCATCGACCCGGCGGCCTTCTATGTCGGCCGTGTCACCCGTTCCTTCGAGGGCAGACCCGAAGACTCGCAGATTATGGACCTGAGCAAGTTCATCAATCGCCACGGGGTGACTATCACAAGCGCCACCGGCGAATTGACCCTCGATTACGGCAATGGCGTGGCGACCATAAACACCCCGAAGGCCCAGGGAGCGGCCGGTTTTCTCGGCGGCCGGGACACCCTCCGCCTGGCCGACGTCGATATCCAGATGAGCAACGAATACGGCACGGTCATCGTCGTGGTCCTCGACGACCGGCCGATAGAAACATCAGGGAAGATCCTGATCCAGTGTATGACTATCGACCAGCCTTATGGCTGGGAGACCTCCGACGCCGGCGGCATGAGCGGCACGATTCGCAGCGTGGGTTCGGCCCCCTGGGGCCTCCAGAGAATCGCCGCGACGGTCACGTTGCGACGGAAGGGCGACGGTTCGGCTCGTGTCGTGGCTTGTGACGAGAACGGTTATCCGACCGACAGGCAAAGCGTCGTCTCGGAAGGCCCCGACGGCCTGACCGTTCGAATCAACGAGACATCGCCCTATACCATCGTGCAGCGGTAGCCCGCCGACAGTTTCTCGCTGATTCCATGCTGACACTGGCGGCGGCGACCACTTCGCCAACTTTGTTGACGCCGGGCCCGGTGAGCCTCACGGGCCGCGAAGACGGCTTCGGCCCTGCCTTTGAGCTTGTCTTTCGACGTGATATACCCAATCGCGCTGTGCAGGCGGATCGTATTGCGGATCGTATTGTAGTATTCCACAAGGTCCGCCATCAGAAAAATGCGATATTTCGGCGGATTCGCGTCTTTCGCGCTTGACAGCCGCACAAAAAGGGCCTATTGATGCTCGGATGTTTTGTTGTTGGCCCGGTGGGCTTGTGTATATCAGCGTGTGCTTTTGTCAGTGTAAGGAGACCCTGTGTTATGGCAAAGAAGGCGGCAACCAAAGCAGCAAAACCGATGAGCAAGACGGAAATCGTGTCCGGAATCGCCGAGGCGGCGGGATTGACGAAGAAGCAGGTTGGATCGGTGTTTGAGGCCATGGCCGGCCAGATGAAGAAGAGTCTCGGCCGTGCAGGCTGTGGCGTCTATACGGTTCCCGGCCTCATGAAGGTGATGGTGGTGCGCAAGCCCGCGACGAAGGCTCGCAAGGGCATCAACCCCTTCACGGGTGAAGAGACCGTGTTCAAGGCCCGGCCGGCAAGGAATGTCGTGAAGATCCGCCCGCTGAAGAGCCTCAAGGATATGGTCTGACCCTCGAGGGTGTGGATAGAACCATCGGACCCACACCGCGACGCTCGGGGTGTGGGTCCATCTTTCTGCCTGAGTCCCGGTATACTGTCGGATTCGGCCGGGTGTGGTGTTGCGCGAAGGCATCGGGCGAGCCGAAACATCCCCATACAGACTCTGCTTGATTCGTGTGGTGCATGGAGTTTCTGCATCGACGTGCCCTTTTTGCGGCGCGGCCGGCGGGATAAGACAAAGGCATGGTATGACCCCTGATCCGATGACAACCGTTGACCTGAGAACTCAGTGGTCCGCGATGGCGTGGCCGGAC
>DSDB01000422.1 GCA_011057845.1 Phycisphaerales bacterium
ACGTTCACGTCCTCGGCCGAGAAACTGCCCAGGCGCTTGCCCCACTGGTTCGCAATCGTCTCGGTCCCCTCAATCGTGTACAGGAAGTACTCGCTGAGCCCCTCCTTGCGAATCTCCTTGGGTTTGCCGGTGCCAAAGAACGCGTCGCCGAACGCCAGGACACCCTTCATCGATAACCCGTTTCCTCCGTCTCCGTTCAAATTCGTCACCCCCCACTCTCCCCAGGCAGCACCCTCGGCGTCGGCGACCACCGGGTCCGGTCCGTGAGGCCGTTGCCGCCTGGCCAGTGCCGCGATCTCATCCAGCAGGTGCACCTGGCCCACGATCAGACGTGTCTGGGCCTGCTCGTAGTCCTCGCCGCTGGCGTTGTCCACCCGGACATAGCCCTCAAGGGCCATCTTCGTCTCGTCGGCGCTGAGCGTCCCCATATAGAACGCCCGCCAAGTCAACCCGCTGGTAAAATAGGTAATCTCAAACGGTGCCTGGCCTTCGTATTGTGACCGGATCAACCAGCGTCCGATTTCCCGTAGCCGGGCTGGATAAACCAACTGTTGGACCTCGATTTCGCCGGCATGGTCCAGCGGCTCTAGGTGCAGGCTGGTCGGGTCGATCAGTGTATTGGCCCACATGAACTGGAGCCAGTTCCAGCCGCGTTTGAGCGTCAGGTTCCGCCGCTCGCGGACGAGCGTCAGGTCCGCGGAGTTGTAGATGGTCAACTGGACGCTGTCGCGTCTGGGCAGCACCACCAGTTCAATCGCGCTGGCCGGCGCGAAGGGCGGCCTGCCGAACAGGTCCTCACTCAGGGCCAAATCCGTCGGCGCCGCCCCGAATCCTCCCATGCCTCCCATACCACCCATGCCGCCCCCAGCGAAGGCCCACGGCCTAGGCTCCTCAGCCATGCCGTCCGCACGGAACCCATAGAACTGGCCGAGACCCGTCACACCCATTCGGGTCCTGGCGTCATGCGCCGCCTTACCATCAAGGACCTCAGTCTCCGCGGGCCCGTAGCGTAACGGGGCCATGCGGCCGGCGCCCGCGTCGAAGTCCTTCGCCACCAGCATCTGGTTCACATCAAGAGCCGCCTCTCGCCGCCCAACCGCACGGCTCATGGCTGCTCCCGGCAGGGTGGCCATGTCGTCCATGAGTGATTCCCGGGGTTTGGCCGCGACCACGAGTTCCGGAGCGGCCGGGGCATCGGCCGTACCCTTGTCCGCCAGCGGCTCCCCAGCGACCCGCCGCGTGAGATCAGCCACGACCTCCTCCGCAGACATCTCATCCCCGACTCCCAGCGGCTCGGCAAGCGAATCCAGCTTCTTCGCATATTCACCATGCCGTGCCGGGCCATCACCGGTGTAGTTCATTATCAGCAGACCCGCCCCGACCATGACCACGGCCGCGGCGGCCAAGACCCATCGCTGCCAGTTAAAATGGGCAATTTGTGAGGCATCGGGGGTTTTCAGACCGTCAAGCGTTCGGCCAATCAACTCATCCGAAGCCGTGGCCTGCCCCCGCAGCAATTCCAGTGCTGAAAACCGCTCCGCCACGCCCCGCAGAGCCGCGGAACACGGCTCGCACTGCTGGAGGTGCGCCTGCATCCGCCGGTAGTCAGCGTCTTTGGCCAGCTTGAACTGGTATTCGATAAGTTCTTTTTCTGTAAGGTGTTGCGCCATTACGACACCTCGACTCGATCGGGCAACCTCGCTTGCAGGCTGTGAAGCGCCCGGTACATCTGCCGTTTGACCGTGCCCACCGAGCACTGCATCACCTCGGCGACCTCGGCGTAGCTGAGTTGCTGATAATAGGCCAGAATCAGGGTAGCACGCTGTTTGGCCGGGAGTGCCTCGACGGCCCGGCGGACCTGGACCGTCTGTTCGGCCCGGATAGC
>DSDB01000509.1 GCA_011057845.1 Phycisphaerales bacterium
GGCCAGGGACGCAGCGACCTCGAATCGATGGCCTCCGAGAACATCGTCGCGCTCTGCGATGTGGATTGGGGATACGCCGCCGGAACCTTCAAACGCTTCCCCAACGCCGCCCAATACCGCGACTTCCGTCGGATGCTCGACGAACGCAAAGACATTGACGCGGTCGTCATCGCCACGCCCGACCACATTCACGCCGTCGCCGCCATGGCCGCCATCGGCGCCGGCAAGCACGTCTACTGCGAAAAACCCCTCACCCGCACCGTCCGCGAGGCCCGCGTCCTGGCCGAGGCCGCCCGCAAGGCCGGCGTCGCCACCCAGATGGGCAACCAGGGCATGGCCTTCGAAGGCAACCGCCTCATCGCCGAATGGCTCGCCGACGGCGCCATCGGCAACGTCCTCGATGTCCACGGCTGGTCCGACCGCCCCACCCACAACGGCAAGCTCTTCTGGGCCCAGGGCATCGACCGCCCCGCTGACACCCCGCCCGCGCCCGAGACCCTCGACTGGGATCTCTGGCTCGGCCCGGCCCCCTACCGCCCCTATCATCCGGCCTACGCCCCCTTCGCCTGGCGGGGCTGGTGGGACTTCGGCTCCGGCGGACTCGGTGACATGGGCATCCACAACCTCGCCCCGGTCTTCAGCGCGCTGAACCTCACCGCGCCGCTCACCGTCAATGCCTCCTCTACCCTCTTCAACAACGAGACCCTGCCCCTGGCCTGCACCGTCCACTACGAGTTCCCCGCCCGCGGCGACAAGCCGGGCCTGAAGCTCCATTGGTACGATGGCGGCATCATCCCCGCCCGACCATCCGAACTCGACGCCGGCCGCGAACTGTCCCGTGAAGACGGCCTGCTCTTCGTCGGCGACAAAGGCACGATGTACGTCGAAGGCTGGGGCGGCCACAGTCCTCGTCTGATCCCCGAAGAGAAGATGAGCGCCTACAAACGCCCGCCGAGGACGCTGCCCCGCTCCATCGGCCACTATGAAGAGTGGATCCAGGCCTGCAAAACCGGCTCGCCAACCCGCTCCAACTTCGATTTTGCCGGCCCCCTGACCGAAGCCGTCCTGCTCGGCACCGTCTGCGTCCGCGCCGGCGGCAAGACCCTCCACTGGGACAGCGCCAACCTCAGAATCACCAACGATTCGGATGCCAACAACCTCCTGCACTACGAATACCGAAAGCCCTGGTCGCTCTGATTCGCCGCTCGGCCGCACGGTCCTCATCGCCAATACCCGCTCCCGCTGGGGCCGAAGCCGCCGCACCATCCGCGACGCCGTACAGTGCCTTCGCGGCCGCTCCATCGCCTTCACATTCCACACGACCCGCCACCCGGGCTACGCCAGGCAAACAGCCGCCCAGGCGGCCTCCGACACAGACACCCTCATCGTCTGCGGCGGCGATGGGACCGTCAACGAGGTCATCGATGGTCTGTGCTCGGTCCCCGGCGCGAGAAGACCCCGCATCGGCATCATCCCGGCCGGTTCCTCCAACGACATCGCCCGGACATTGGGCATCCCGCTATCCCCCAAAGCCGCGTGCGAGACGATCCTCGCCGGCAGAACCCGCGCCATCGACCTGGGCTGCATCAACGGCCGTTACTTCGCCATGGCCTCGACGGTCGGCCTGTTCGCCACCATCGCCGCCGAGAGCAACAAGCTCAGGGGTCTTTCGGGGGCCGTCCGCTACGTCGCCGCAGCGCTCAAGGTCATGGCCGTCATGCCCGACCCCTGGCGGATGACCCTCACGACCGACACCGCGACGTACGAAGGCGACTTCGGCGTAGTGCTCGTCAACAACATGCCTCGCTACGGCGGGCTGCTCTTCCAACCGGCCGCCGACCCGGCCGACGGGCTTCTCGACGTATTGCTGGTTCCACCGGTCGCC
>DSDB01000671.1 GCA_011057845.1 Phycisphaerales bacterium
GTCAAAGGCGTCACGGCCGTCTTCGACGATCCCACCCACGGCCGCTACTGGGTCGCCGAATTCGACAACGCCGTCGCCGCCGTCATGCTCATTATCCGGGAATGGTCCGACTGGCGAAACGCCGACGTCCTCTGGATCCACTCCCTCTACGTAATCCCCGAAGCCCGCGGCCGCGGCCTCTTCACGCAAATGTACAACGCCCTCAAGCAACAGGTCCTCGACTGCCCCAACCTCGCCGGCCTGCGCCTCTACGTCGAAAGGAACAACGCCCCCGCCCGCCGAACCTACACGAACCTCGGCATGACCGCCAACCACTACGACCTCTTCGAATGGCTCAAATAGAACCGCGTGTGCAACAAGTTGCACACCCTACGACTCTCTGTGCCCTCTGTGGCTTCAGTATATCTGCCCCTTGCTAGCTGATATTGTCTATAGATTTACCGGTATCCCGCGCCCGCGCAGATACTCCTTCATATCCCGTATCGTGACATCGCCGAAGTGCGTGATCGACGCCATCAGCACCGCGTCCGCCCCGCCGGTGACAATCGCATCATACAGATGCTCCATCGTCCCGGCCCCGCCCGACGCAATCACCGGGATATTCACCGCGTCCGACACCGCCCGGTTCAGCGCATTGTCGTAACCGGCCCGTGTCCCGTCGGCGTCCATACTGGTCAGCAGAATCTCCCCGGCCCCCAACTGCTCCCCGCGTCTGGCCCACTCCACCACGTCCAACTCCGTCGGCTCGGAACCGGCCTTCACGCACACCTGCCACTTGCCCTCGACCGTCTTACTGCGCCGCGCATCGATCGCCAGCACCACGCACTGATTGCCGAACCGCCTGGCCGCCTCCGACAGCAGCGATGGATGATCCACGGCCGCCGTATTGACCGACACCTTCTCGGCCCCGCTGCGAAGCAGCGTGTCAATCTGCCCGACGGACCTGACCCCCCCGCCGACCGTAAACGGGATGAACACGTTCTCCGCCACCCGCTCGACCAGCTCCACGATGGTCTTACGCGACTGAATCGTCGCCGTGATATCCAGAAACACCAGCTCATCGGCCCCCATATCGCTGTACCGCGCCCCCAACTCCACCGGGTCGCCCGCGTCCCGCAGGTTCAGGAAGTTCACCCCCTTGACCACCCGGCCGTCCTTCACATCCAGACACGGAATGACCCGCCGCGTCAGCATGTCCGCCCCCCTTTCGCACACACCTCCACGAAGTTCGCCAGCACCTTGAGCCCCTGCGGCCCGCTCTTCTCCGGGTGAAACTGCGTCCCGAAGACATTGCCCTTCTGCACCGCCGCGACCATCTCGAATCCGTACTCCGTATACGCCAGGGCCGCGGCCGCATCACCCGCGACCTGGGCGTGATACGAATGGGCGAAATAGAAGTGCTTCGCATCCCCCAAGCCCGCGAACAAGTCCATATTATCGGGCATTTCCACCAGATTCCACCCCATATGCGGAATCACCCGTCCCGGCGGAATCGCCGCCACCTTGCCCCCGATCAGCCCAAGACCCTCGTGGCGTCCGTACTCGCAGCTCTCATCGAACAGCAGTTGAAACCCCACGCAGATCCCCAGCAGCGGCTTTCCCCCCAGCGCCAGCCGCCTCACAACGTCCTTCAGCGACCCCAGGGCCGCCACCGCGTACCCGAACGCCGCCACTCCCGGCAGCACCACCCCGGCCGCCCGCTCTATTACCGCCGGATCGCTGCTCAAGACCGCATCGAACCCGATGTAGCGAAAAGCGTTGCACACGCTGCGAACATTGCCCACGTCATAGTCAATTACCGCAATCATATCGCCGACTGAATCAAGTTGCGCACCTGCGACGCCGGTAGGCGCCTGTCATGCTGAGCGCGGCGAAGCA
>DSDB01000406.1 GCA_011057845.1 Phycisphaerales bacterium
CAGCCCCGCTGACCGCAGTTGCACCGACGCCCATCCGGGTAGATGATCATGTGCCCCAGTTCGGCCCCGTTTTCCGCGCAGCCGTGGACCAGCTCCCCGTTGCAGACCACGCCGCCGCCGATGCCCGTTCCCAGTGTGAAAAACACGACATCCTTGACGCCCTTGCCGGCCCCGGCGATGTACTCGCCCCAGCAGGCCACGTTGGCGTCGTTATCGAAAGCGATGGGTGCGCCGAGCGTCTCGTTGAGCATCTTGACGATGGGCACATTCTTGAACGTGGGCATATTGGTCGATTTGATAATGATGCCCTTGCTGTAGGCGGCCGGACCCGGTGTGCCGATGCCGACGGCCTGGATGTCCGATTTCTTGAGCCCGGCGTCGGCCACGAGTCCCAGCGCCGCCTCGGCCATGTTCCCGATGACGACGTCGGGTCCCATGTCCGCCTCCGTCGGCACGGAGGTCTTCTTGAGGATATTCAGATCGCCGTCGAAAAGCCCGATCTTGATATTTGTGCCGCCCAGGTCGATTCCGATGTATACCTTACCCATGTCCGTCAATCCACTCAACAAAAGGAATATCCGGCATCGCCACCACAACCCGGGCGATTTGGTCCCGATTATAGACCGCAAAGACCACCGCCTCAAGGCGAATCCGGTGGCTTGTGTAGAATCCCGGAACCCGGCATCGGGCCGGCTGTACCGGCGTTCTCGGTGTTTGCAGAGTCAACACAGCACCAAGCGCGAAATGGCAACCTGCCGGACGGCATGGCAAAAATGTGGCATCGATAATGAAGGACTACGGCAAACACATGACGTCCAAGGAATTTGAGGCCATTCGAGCCGCCGCCAAGCTGTAGTATGGCGCTGGCTACGCAGGACTCTACTTGGATCGTGTCTCCCAGAGGTGAGCGCGGCGCTTCGCAAGGTCGGGATCGGTGGTGTATTTGTTGGAGCCGCATTCCATCCGGGGGCAGCGGGTGATCGCAAAGCCCAGCAGTCGCCCGCACTCGGCGCAGAAGAACTGTTGCCGGTAGAACCTGCGTTTGGGCAGGAAGAAATGGGCGGCGTAGGCGACGGCCAGGGGCGGAGCGACCATTTTGGCCAGGCCCAGCAGCCAGTCGCGGAAGCTGTCCAGGAATGTCTCGGCATCGCCGGATGGAGCCGTGAAATCGCCCTTGGCCCAGGCGAACCACACCACGGCGGCGACGGCCAGGGCAATGGCGACAAAGGCCAGTTGGCCGACCGGATGCAGGCCCGTGAACCCGTGGCGGGTGTACCAGGGTGAGGGCTCCTGGTCGGTGGTTGTATCGGCCGGCTTTGATTGGGTCGGTATCACGGATTGGATTCCTGCATGGGTTTCGTTAGTGGATCCATGGGGGCGTCCAGATCACCCATGGCGAACTGGATGCCGTCCAGATAGAAGCGGAGGATTGGCTTGTTCCACCAGATCTCCGTGCGATGGCCGATGGCGCTGTAGAAGACACGGCCCTTGCCGTAGGGCTTGACCCATGCCAGGGCGAAGTCGTTGTCCTTGCGATAGACCCACTGGACGGACATGTTCGTATTCGGGACATCGAGCGACAGCAACACGCGGACCTTGTCGCGGGAGTACGGGTCGTTGAACTGGAATATCTCCTCGGTCAGGCGGAAGTTCTCGCCGCCGAAGGCCCTCAGCAGGGGGTGGTTGGGTTCATCAAGCTTGATACCGACTTCCTCGTTCCAGGGGTGGCCCCAGTAGGAGGCGCCGATGATCTCGCCGTACCGCGGCCAGTGAGTGTTACCGCCGATGGCGTGGTGGAAGGCGACAAATCCGCCGCCGCTACGAACCCAGTCCAGCAGACTCTTTCGCAACAGTTGTTCGACGGCGTCGATGTC
>DSDB01000653.1 GCA_011057845.1 Phycisphaerales bacterium
CCCGCCACGATACCCGGCACACGCGCCAGAAATGCCCTGCGTTGAAGATGCCCATTGGGAGCCATGGTCGCCTCCTGAAAAGAACAGTTGCCGGGGTCTACGGTTGAGGTCCTTGATTGAGCACGCTGGTTTCGCCCAGCGGATACCATCCGTCCTTATCACGGCCCTTGATGGCCAGCCGCACAACGGGCCGGTCGTCGTCGGGACCGACGATGCCGACGGCCAGACGGTATCGACCCGCGGGTATATCGGCGGGCACGGTCAGCCGGTCGGAGACCTCAACCATCGGGCCCGGCGGCAGGTCCGCCGGTTGATCGAAGAAGGCGTCGGTGAAGGTCTCCACGGAGCCCGGCATCCATTTCTCGACGGTTGTGCCCCCGACGAGGACCGCCTGGTATCCGCTTGTGTTGGCCAGGCGGTATGCAACCCTGTACGGCCGGTAGCAGGGCGCCGAGCCGACATTCTGCCATTTCATGTTCAAGACGGCAGGCTCACCGGCCCGCAGGGTCCTGGGGTGTGTCAACTCTCGAAGGACCAGACGGTACCCAAGCCGCCTGAGAAAACGCTCCACCTCCGGCCGCACGCTTTCACCCTCCGGCAGGGGGGCGGACTTGTTGTTCAGATACGAACCGTGCAGGGCCAGTGCGTAGTTGAATATGAACCGCAAGGACCAGCCCTCCTGGACCCAGCGGCGCATATCCCAGCACGTCTCCCATGCTACAGGAGCCGTCTTCCAAAGGTTATCGACGCCCGCCTCGCGCACCAGCGAAGGATAGGCGTCGCACATGTGGCACCAGGTCTTCGAGAATCCGCCCATATCGCCGAGGCAGTCGGCTCGCCATCCGGCGCCCCGTTGGGCCGCGTAGGTCAGGCATTCGCGGCCGCCTATCAGCATCAACAGGGGCGTTTTGGTGAATGCCGCGTGATAGGCGTCGATGATCTTCTTGCAGTTGTCCGCCGAGGGCATCTTCGCGGACTTGGAACTGCTCATGTGCCACTCGCCCCACCAGCCGACGGTCCCCAGGTCGAGGTGGTCTATGTCGGGATGTCCGTCATAGCGCGCCCCCAGCCGCTTGATGAAGTCCAGATGCAGATCCAGCGTGAAGGGGTCATCAAGGTCGGGGATCAACAGGTCCTGCTGATTGCCGTAGTCGGCCGCCAGTACGACACCGCCGACATCCTTGAGCCAGGCCGGATGGTACGGCCGACCCGGCGACGTGGAACAGCACATGACGCGAAACGCCAGTTGCTGGCCCGCCCGGCGGGTCTGTTCAAGCACCCCGTCGAGGAACGCGTAGTCGATCTTGCCTTGTTCGGGCTCCAGGACGCCCCATCCCCAGCGGGCGTAGTGGACCGTTGAAGGAATCCAGTCCGGCAGGCTCTTGTCCGCGTCGCGGGTCCTGTGGAAGGTCTGCCACCCCATGCCGGGATTGGCCAGCAGTTCATCGGATTCCTGTGGGGTGACGGTGATGACCACCGACCTGGCGGCCGCCGCTTCGGCGTGAGCCTGCCCCGCCGCCCCCACGATCGCCGCGACCGACCCGGCCCCAACGGCCAGAAATCGACGACGACTCAGAGATACATTGCGATTGCCTGCGTGTTCATTCGCCATGGCCGGTACCCTGTTCCAGTATTTGGTTGCCTGTTCTTTCACGCCCAGTATAACGCTATGCAAGAACAGTCTCAAGTCAAGTCCATCCGAGCGTTGGACTCACGGTTTTCGGTTGACGAACGTGCCGGATTGTCTTACACTGTATAACATGAAGGCAAACGACCTTACAATCCGATTGGATAAAGACCTTGATGACCTGTTGACCAGGGCGAGTCGTCGGACAGGAAGAAACCGAAGTGAGATTGC
>DSDB01000307.1 GCA_011057845.1 Phycisphaerales bacterium
CGGTAGCCGGCCTCTCGGGCCAGGGCCTTGATCTCGATGATGCCTTCGCTGATTTCAGGCACCTCGGCCTCAAAGAGGCGTCGGATGAAGTCGGGATGGGTCCGGGACAGGATGATGCGGACCTGGCTGGCGGTGTCCTTAACGTCCAGGATGAGGCAACGGACCCGCTCTCCGGGCCGGTGCGTCTGGCCGGTAATCTGTTCGCTCCGAGGCAGGTAGGCCTCCGTCCAATGGTCGATATTCACGATGAGCGTTCCGCTTTCGTACCGAACGGCGATCCCGCTGATGAGTTCGCCCCGTCGCTGAGAGAACTCGGCATAGATGCTGTCTCGCTCGTCGGCCCGGATTTTCTGCGTCATGACCTGGCGGGCGGTCTGGGCGGAGATGCGTCCGAGCTGGCGGATGTCGATGGGCTGGGCGTTTCGCGTGGCGAGGACTTGCCCGTTCGAACGGTCAATCTTGACGAGTATCTCACTCTCCAAGTCGCCGAAATGCTTGCGAACAGCCGACACCATCGCTTCTTCGAGATCGAGGAAGATGGCCTCTTTGTCGATGTTCTTGTCGCGAGAGATGTTCTCGACGATTCTCAACAGGTCCTGATTCATGCTCATTCACTTTCCTTACTAGCCTGCCACCGCCGTCGAAGCCCTGGCGCAGGTATCCACGCCGCCAAAAAAAAGTGGAAACCAGCCGGGTTTCCACATCGCAAAACGTCCTACATAGCGCCATTGCAACTGTTTCGCTACGCTACATCAGCCGCCTCCAAAAAGAAAAAACCGTCTTTTCGGTCGCGATGCGAACGCGGAAACCGAGAATTCCAAGCCACCACTTGCGCAGAAGCATAACTGTGCCGGTCTGTCATCAACCTACCGACCACTGTTCATTAATCCTGTAACCATCATGGTTGCCTCTTTGCGTTTTGGTCTTGTTCCGGCAGCCGTTCACCTATTGCCGAACACAAGATACTAATCGTCGAACCCCATAAGAGCAATAATTATTTCGCTAAAAATGCGCATTTTTTCATCCTCTGGCTTGCCGACCGGAGAATGGCCGCAAAAACATAAGGTCCGAATAAATAAGGCTTTACAGCATTGGAAAGCGGCCCGGCGGTTCAGCAGGCCCGGAATCGGGCCGATCACTGCCTGGGGCCTACCGGGTGGGTGCGAAACGCACGACGAGTTTTCCGCGGTCGGCCGAGACGGCCTGGACGCGGACTTTCTTGTCCTCGGCCTTGATGACCGGGTCGAAGGTCTCGGCGCCGAGCAGTCCGGCCGCCAGTTTCGCCCGCCAGTGGTCCGCGTCGATCAGTCCTTCCGCGACTCGCTGTCCATACATCTGGCCTGCGATGAGCCGGGCGATGGGCGTCAGGGCCATGGACCCGACCTTGACCTTATTGACATGGAGGCTCATCATGCCCTGGGCGTCGATCCTGGGCTCGACGGCAATGGTGACGATAAATTCGAAGCCCTTGAGGTCCGCGGTGGCCATGAAAACAGCCGATCCGCCCTGGAAAACGACCGCCGGGCAGTACAGGCTCACGTCATTGGCCTGCTCGAACCAGTCGGCAATTGCCTGGTTGAACCGGTCCTGGTCCACCACGAAGTCGAAGGGCTCCTGCATCTGGGCCCCGTTGTAGAAATCGCTGGACAGGCGGGTCAGATACGGATGCACCTGGCCGGGTTCGTAGGCCGCCGGGTCGATCGGCGAGGGCCTGTAGGCCGTGGGCGTGTTGACAAGCAGACCGATGACCACGGCCGCGACGATCATATCGACCGCCAGCCAGATCATCAGCTTCCTGCGTCGGGAGCGTTTCTTCGGTGAATTTGCCGGTTTTTCTTCTTTCGTCATAACTACGGCC
>DSDB01000225.1 GCA_011057845.1 Phycisphaerales bacterium
CTAGGGTCTTATTATCAGACTTTTGGCGCGGCGCTATGTGCCTGTTGTGGCCAATTCAGTGCCGGCCCGCTAAACTTTTCGGGACGTTTCGTCCGACATAGTAGCTGGGCCCGCGGTCTGTCTTGTGTCGCCGGGGCACGGTGTTTCGATATGCGAATCCTGATGTTCATGTTGTTCTTCAGTGTGGGTGCCGTTGCCCTGGCGCTGGCGGCTTTAGGACCCGAACTGCTCAACTATTATGAGAACCATCGCTACGTCATGGAGGCACGTGGCGCCATTGAAGGGCTGGAGAACCTCAACGCCAGATATGGGACGCTCCTGGCCCGCCTCGCCGAGGACCCGAACCTCGTCCGCCGGGTCGCGCCCGTGACCATCGGGGCCGAGGCCAACGAACCGGACACCGCCTATCCGCGGGCCCGCGCCCAGGAACTGGCTGCCGCCCGCCAGGCGCTGGCCGAGGAGACCGACCGCACAATGCCTGCGGGCCCGCCCGCATGGCTCCAGCGGTGCGTTGATCCACAGCGGCGCAAGGGCCTCTTCGGCGCCGGCTCGGCGCTGGTCCTGATTGCCTTCGTCTGCTTCGGCCACCGCAACGACGCCCCCGCGCCCATCCCCGCCCCCGCCAGGAGGTAGCGGCGGCGACCACGTGCCGAGGGCCTATCCCCCTTGCCCCACGCGCAGGAGTCTAAAGCCGCTGGCCTCGTCGAGCCGGCGGACGGCGTCGATGCCCTCGAACTCGATGAGCGTCACTTCAAGGATGAGGAACACCTCGGCCCCGCCGCGCGGACAACCGACGATGTAGTCGTCGCCCCGGCCCATCGCCGTGTGAATATGGAGCCTGGGCCCGCTGTCGTCGTGGTAGAGCGTTCCGACGCCCAGGACCTCGCCCGGGCCCTGAAAATCCTTGTGCTGAGGCACGATCTTCGGCTGCTCGGTCCGCGGACCTACGACCACGTCAGCCTTGCGGATGCCCCCGGTAATCAGCACGGCCGCACAGCGCACCGCCTCTTTTCGCGCGATGGCCTCGATCGACTCGTAGAGGTCTTCACCCTCGAACAGTCGCGCCACGATAACGCGCCCCGGTCTTCCAACGGCGTATTCCATGTTCGCACTCCCATCGGCCCGATCTCACGGGCTGTAGTAGTTGTGGCACTGCTTGAGCCGCCGGTAGTTACGATTGCTCCAGAGGAGTTTCTCGTCCGGCCGCGGGTTGGCCGCCGTATTGGCGTACACATGAAGTTCGCCGCCGTTGAGCACGATGATCTCTTCCCGCCAGTCTCCAGTAACGTCCGCCACGTAGAGCCGATCCGCCTTCTCCTTGAACCGCTCCACGAACCGGCCCGTCAAAGGTTCAAACAGGCAGACGTCGCCCGACGTATGCCGCTCCTTGGCGCAGGCCAGTTGATGCCTCTGCCCCGTCCAGTCGATGGTATGGATCACCTCGACGCCCTTGGTGGTCCAGCCGGCCGGCGCCACTTCGTCCATCGCGTATTCAAAGACCATCTTGCCCGACGAGTCAAAGACGAACGGCTTCTGGTGCTCATCATACCGTGAGCGGCACCAGATGAAGATCTCCTCCGAGCCGGGCTTGAACCTGCCGACGGCGGCGTTCTGCGGCTCTTGTTTCTTGTGGTGGGCCCGCCAGACCGGGCCCGACATCGCCACGACCTGCAACTGGTTGGCCCCTTCCTCCAGCAGAACCATCTCCAGCCCGGGCAGCTCCGGCCGCACGTCCGCCACGAACACACTGTCAATGTGATAGCGGTCGGGCACGGCCTGCGCGAGCAGCCTGCCGTCGTGCGAGAATATCGTCTGGCCGAGCACTTCATCGCGCCCATCGCCGTCGAGGTCCGCCA
>DSDB01000439.1 GCA_011057845.1 Phycisphaerales bacterium
ATGAACACGATTGCGAACTGGTCGGATGCAAGTATCTATCGGATGCGCCGAACGCCGTACACCGCGACCATCAGCTTCAGCTCGCGGGTGATCGAGGGCTCGGAGGGCTATTGGGGCAAGTTCCTCGACGTCTTCGATGAGTCGTTCCGTGCGGCGGCGCGGCGGGCGATTGCGGGCCAGCGCGGGCAGTCGGTGGGCGACCCGTGGTGCATTGGGTATTTCGTACACAACGAACTTGGGTGGGGGGATGAGACATCTCTGGCCGTCGCGGCGCTGACCTCGCCCGCCGAACAGCCGGCCAAGCACGCCTTCATGGAGGACCTCAAAGCCAAATACGACTCCATCGAGAAACTCAACAACGCCTGGGGGACCAGCCATGCAAGCTGGGAGGCGATGCTTCAGGCGACGGCCGAACCGGACAAGACCAGGGCGGGCGAAGACCTCAAGGCATTCTATACGCGAATCGCCGAGACGTATTTTCGAGTGATCTCGGAGGAGCTGCGCGAGGCCGCACCGAAACAGATCTATATGGGCTGTCGCTTCGCGTGGGTCAACGACCGGGCGGTGCGGGCGGCGGCCAGGTACTGCGACATCGTCAGCTTCAACCGCTACAACTACAGCGTGGCCGACCAGGGCCTGCCGGAGGGTCTGGATAAGCCTGTCATCATCGGGGAATTCCACTTTGGGGCCCTGGATCGCGGGATGTTCCACACGGGGCTGAAGGTAACCAGCTCGCAGGAGGACCGGGCGGCGACGTATGCTGATTATGTCCGAGGGGCGCTGCGCAACCGATACATTGTGGGCACGCACTGGTTTCAGTACAAGGACCAGGCCACCACCGGCCGCGGCGACGGCGAGAACTATCAGATCGGCCTGCTGGACATCTGCGACCGGCCCTACCCGGAGACCATCCGGGCCGTGCGCCAGGTCGGGTATGGGATGTATGAGTATCGAATGGCGGAGTAGACTGTATTTCGTATTATTTCGTCGTTCGTATTTCGTTTCGAATTGTGTGGCAGGCACTAACAGAAAGGAGACCGGAAAACATGGAACTCAGACAAACAGTTATCATGGGAGTCTTGTTTGTGGCCGCGGGGGCGTTGATCCTCTCCATGATTCTGCCCGGCACTGTACGGGCGCATTGTGATACGATGAATGGGCCGGTCATTTCCCAGGCGAAGGCTGCGATTGAAAAAGGCGATGTGCGGCCGGTGCTCAAGTGGGTCAAGAAGGACAAAGAGGCCGATATCCGGGAGGCGTTCGCCCAGACCGTCGCTGTCCGGGCTAAGGGTCCGGAGGCGAAGGAACTGGCTGACCGGTACTTCCTTGAGACACTCGTGCGGCTGCATCGCGAAGGCGAAGGCGCGCCGTACACGGGGCTCAAGGATGAGCCGGTGGAGCCCATTGTGGCCATGGCGGATAAGGCGCTTGCGGATGGTTCGGCCGATGAGATGATTCAGAAAATCAGCGCCCACATGGCGGCGGCCATCCGCGAGAAATTCAACAAGGCCAAAGAAGCCGCCAGGAACAAAGAGACCAGCGTCGAGGCCGGGCGGCAATATGTGGAGGCTTATGTGACATACATGCACTTTGTCGAGGGCATCCACTCGGCCATTGTGTCGGTGCCGGGGCATTCGCATGAGGTGACGGCGGAAGTCGGTGCAGACGAGCATGAACCCACCGGACATGAACATTGAGTCCCTCCGGCCGGGCCAAGCGATTCAACGGGGCATAACGATGAAGAACGTGGATCGAGCGGTGGATTTGTTCAAGAGCGGCTGTGCTTGTTCACAGGCGATTCTTGGGGCCTACGCCTCCGATGCGGGGCTCGACCGGACG
>DSDB01000143.1 GCA_011057845.1 Phycisphaerales bacterium
CTTCGCTTCCCTCAGAACCGCGTTACGTTCAGCGAGCGTCCGTTGCGTGCCGGCTTCGTTCGGTTCAAACCGTACAAGTACGCGCGCAGGGGCATACTCGGCGCCGGCGTCTATTGCAGCGATATGCGCATCTCGTATTTCTAAACGCCTGTCGCCTTGTTGCACGGACGCAAGAGATACGCACGTACCGGCCAGGCACACTGTTGCCACTACCCAGACTACCCGTGTCATCTTCGGCCTCTCTGCAAGCATTTCACTTTCTCCGTAGTGCTTAGCCCCTTGTATATCCCTGACCCGCGCGCCTTCCGATTCCCAGCGGCGTCACTGCATCAACCAGTCTGCCGCGACCATAGCCATGTCGCGAAAATCCACCACGCCGTCACCGTCCACATCACCCGGTATGCAGGTGCAGATGCTCTCGGCGAGCCAGTTTCGCGAGATCACCGCAATATCCGCTCCATCCACTGTCCCGTCACGATTCAAGTCGGCCGCCCACGGGGTGTGGGGCGGCGACTTGCTTGCCTCGTCTGTTCCGCCATACGCCCCCAGATTCACGCGCCCGCCGTTCGGCTCGGGCTCCGACCCGACGGGCCGGCTCGGATCACCGGCATCAATGCAGGGGCTCGTCACCTCGTCCGTCGTCCATCGTCCTTCGTCCGCGAGCCACCGTCCCGCCTGTGACATCAGATGGTAGTCGCCATCCACCCAGAAATCATCGCTTTGATCGTCGGGGGTCGAATTCGCATCCCAGTACCCCGGCGAGGCGAAACACGGACACGCCTCCATATTGCCCGGACCCCACCACGCCGACGGCGGATGCGGAGTGGACACCCCCGCCTGCCCCCCCTGCAGGTTGCAGAATGCGACCGCGAGGCGCCCTTTGTAGTCGAGGTAAGACGCGGCCAACTCGGGGCCCTCGTCGGCCTCATCGCCCCACAGTATGCAGTGTGATAGAGATAGCGTCCCGAGTTCCTCGGCGGCGCCGGCCCCGCCCCAAGCCGCGCGATTACCGGAAAACGTGCAGAACTCCGCCCGAAGAGGACCAGCCGTGTAGTTATCTCCGTCAGCGGAAAAGCCCCCGCCACGCGGCGCCCGGTTGCCAACCACCACGCAATGACGGACGGTGGCCCTGCCGTACGCTACCACAGCGCCTCCTTGCCGGCCAGCGTGGTTTCCTACGAAAGTCGAATTGTCGACTGTGTGTACAACAGGCGATTCCATGGACGAGCTAACCCGGCAGGCGCCTCCCTCGCGGTCGGCAGCGTTGTACTCAAAGCGGCTATCCGCCACGACAACCGCTCCGCCATACGATTCGAACGCTATGACTTCAATGGCACCACCATACTTGGCACGGTTATGGGCGAATACGCAGCGCTCGAGTCGCGTGCCGCCTATTGCGAGCACCGCCCCTCCGTAATCCTTCGCCGTGTTCCGAAGAAAACGACAATCCTCAATCGTGGGCCCTGCATCCAGACACGCGACTGCTCCTCCAGCCCACAGATCCACGACCCCCCACCACGGAAATTCGTAAGGCGCAGCCGGCGCAAAGCCATTGCGGATTGTCAGACCCCTGAGCACCGAATCGGACCCCTCGCCGGAATCGAACAGAAACCCACGATGCGGCTGGGCCAAAGTGCCGTTGCAGTCGATAATGCAGGATTCCGCTCCATTCGCGCCCGCAACGGTGATTCGCTTGCCTCGGAAAGATATATCCCGGTTGCCGGGCCCTGTATAGACCCCGTCGGCCACCATGACCACGTCGCCGTGGGCGGCCGCGTCGATAGCCGCCTGTATCGTGGTAAAAGGATAGGGTTCGCCCGGGCCCACCCAGATTGTGGC
>DSDB01000335.1 GCA_011057845.1 Phycisphaerales bacterium
GACTATGTAATCGCCTCAGAACCGCATTCCGAAGCGAAAACATTCTTATATTTCAAAACAAACCCCCACGCAAGCCCATTTCGCCCCTTGTCCGCGACCCACGTGGCGGCTATACTCCGTCCATCGACAGGGGGCCACGAGGGTCGCCTGTGATTCTACGGAGCCAACAATGCCACATGTCTTCATCAAAGAAATAGCACCGGCCCAGACCATCAACGACATATACCTTGTCCGCGACCCCATCCTGCGGAGCACCGCCCGCGGCGACCTCTACATCGCCATGTATCTGTGCGACCGCACCGGCCAGATCAACGGGCGGATGTGGCAGGCCACGGAGGCCACCTACAACGCCATACCCAAGCCCGGCTTCGTCCACATCCAGGGCCGCAGCGAACTCTACCAGAACAACCTGCAGATCGTCATCAACAGCATCAACCCGGTGGACCCGGAGAAGGTTGATCTGGACGACTTTTTGCCCCGCACCGACAAGGACGTGGCCAAGTTGTTCGAGGAGGTTAAGAAGATGCTCGCGGTCGTCAAGAACGAGCAACTGCGCCTGCTCGTCGGGCGGTTCCTGGCGGACAAAGCCCTGATGGAGGCCTTCTGCAAGGCGCCGGCGGCCGTCAAGCTGCATCACGCCTACCTGGGCGGGCTGCTGGAACACACGCACAATATGCTGCGCGTGGCCCTGTCGATCCTGCCGCTGTATCCGCAGGTCCAGGCCGACATGGTCCTGACAGGCATCCTCTTGCACGACATGGGCAAGACGGAGGAGCTCGCCTGCGACATCGCCTTCAACTACACCGATGCCGGCCAGCTCGTGGGGCACATCGGCCAAGCCCTGCTGATGCTCAATCGAAAGGCCGACGCCCTGGCCGCCGAAGGCAAGCCCGTCGATCAGCGGATCCTCGACGGCCTGGGCCATATCATCCTGGCGCACCACGGGCAGTACGAGTTCGGCTCGCCCAAGCTGCCGGCCACGGCCGAGGCCTTCATGGTCAATTACATTGACGACCTCGACGCCAAGCTCAACCAGGTCGCCGGCGCCATAGAGAACGACCCCGGTAACACGGATTGGACCGCCTGGGTCAACGCCCTTGGGACCCGTCTGTACCGCAAACGGATTGAGTAGCGGCCCGGCCCCGGCGGGGTTGTCCTGTTCACGAGCCGATTTCCCGATTGAACCGTCGCTGGAGGTCTTTGAGCCGATTGGAGGTCTCGAAGCCCATCCGCCAGATGGTGAACGCCGTCTTGTTGTGCGTCAGGGGCTCGTTCATGTCCACCCATTGCTCGCAGCGCCGGCCGTCAGGGGTTCCGGGAATCGGCGAGAAATCCGCCAGCATCCCGCGTATCCCCAGCTCGCGGACGAATTGCATGGACGCCTCCACGTCCTCGGCCGACATGTCCGGATGACCGAGTATCTGGTACGCCGTAATCAGCGCCCTGTCGGCCCCGGCGTCGGTCAGATGCCGCACGGCCTCGGCCAGTTCTTCGGAGTAGACCTTGCCTCCGGTTGCCTCCTGGACCTGTCGCCGGGCGCATTCAAAGCCCAGGTAGAACGTCTTAACCCCCGCTCGGACCATCAGTTGCGCTAATTCCCCTGTTACGAACCGGGCATTGAGGGCATTGGGGCTATGGAATTGGGCCCGGATGCCGCGTCGCAGGACCTCCTCCAGAAACGGCACAAGTACTTCCTGGGCCCGAAAGAGCAACGCATCGTCGTAGAACGCCACATTCCGGGCCCCGCGGCCGGCCAGCAATTCCATCTCCGTCAGCGACCGGTCGAGCGATCTGGGCTCAAAACGGCCGTAGACCATGGGAACCGAGCAGTATGTGCA
>DSDB01000573.1 GCA_011057845.1 Phycisphaerales bacterium
ATACGCGATGCGTTTTCCATGTTACCCACGGCGCCCAGCTTGGACCCGTTTGGCATTAGATACGCGAACGGGCAGGAAACGGTGCGAAAGAAAAGCAATTATAGGACGCGGAGCGGGTAGGGAATATCCTGGAACTGGGTGGTTGCCAGGCTCACTGCGGCGCAGCAAAGGGATCGGAGCGGCGTCGGGGCCGTGCCGGCAGGCCCCCGGCCGGTTTGGGCGGTGTGCTCGCGGCCGGGTGACGGTCGGCAAGCCTAATACTACAACGCTACAAAAGCTCAAGAAAACCTACGCGGCCAGCCGATGATCCAAGAGAAATGGAGTCTCTCTTGGGAGGTCATCGGTATGGATGCCAGTACGATTATGAAGCTCAAGCCGGAATTGACGCGTTTCCTGCACCAGTTCGACCCCTGCTTCGGCCGGGTGACCAGCCGCCGCTATCTCGACCTGTACGTCGAGGGGCAGTTGAGCGATCTGCCGCGTAAGAGCATCGAGCCGATGGCCGATGCGCTCGGCGTGCCGCCGCGCAACCTGCAGGAGTTCCTCGGTCTGTATCGCTGGGACGAGCCGGCCGTTCGCGACAGTGCCCAACAGTATGTGGCCTGGCGTCATGCCCATCCGCAGAGTGTCGGCGTCGTCGATGAGACCAGTTTCGTCAAGAAAGGCAAGATGACCGCCTGCGTCCAACGCCAGCACTGCGGTGCCGTGGGCAAGATCGAGAACTGTGTGGTCAGTGTGCACCTGGGCTATGCGACGCCGGAGTTCTACAGCCTCATCGATGGCGAGCTGTTCCTGCCGGAAAAGACCTGGCAGCAGGACCGGGATCGTTGCCAGGCGGCGGGGATCCCCGACGAGGTGGTCTATCGGCCCAAGTGGCAGATCGCGCTTCAGCAGTATCAACGGGCGGTGGCCAACGGTCTGCGTTTCGCCTGGCTGACGTTCGATGAAGGCTACGGCAGCAAAGGGCCTTTTCTGCGGGAATTGGAGCACTGGGGCCAGAACTACGTGGCCGAAGTGCCCAGCGACTTGGCCGTGTGGACCCAGCGTCCGGCCGTGCTGTATCGGGCTTGTGCCCGCGACCGCCGGAAAGGCCGTCGGCGCCGCTATCCGCGCTTGAAGGCCAAGCACAATCCCAAGGTGCAGGTCCGCAACATCCTGGCCTATTCGCCGCGGTTGCGGAAAGTCCCCTGGCAGGACTACTACGTCAAGGACGGCAGCAAGGGGCCGATGGTCTGGCAGGCCAAGCGGCTGAAGGTCTACCGGGCCGATGAGCACGGCTTGCCCACGCGGCCGTACCATCTGCTGGTGGCGCGGAATGCGTTGGATCACACCGAAGTGAAATACTTCCTCAGCAACGCCCCCGAATCGACCTCGGTCGAGACCTTGTTGCGGGTGGCGTTCACGCGCTGGATCATCGAGCGGGCCTTCGAGGACAGCAAGACGGAGTTGGGGATGGATCATTTCGAGGTCCGCAAGTTCGGCTCGATCCAGCGGCATCTGATCTTGAGTTGCCTGAGCCATATCTTCCTCAGCGAGTTCTGCTGGAAGCATCGGGGGGAAAAATCCGGACCTGACGGTCTGCCAGGTCCGCACGGCGACGGCCAAGCTGGTGGCCCTGTGGGCCCGGGGCGGCCGCTGTTCGCAGAAGTACGCCGAGCAGATCAGCGCGCTATTGACGTTAACGCCACAGCGAAACGCCAAGGCCGCCCGCAGCCACCGACGCCGAACCATCCGTCGTTTACACGCGATAGGCATCAAATTGAAGACCACAATCAAATGTCACTGGGAACGCTTGTAGCGTTGTAGTACTAGCGCAGAACATTGTGG
>DSDB01000641.1 GCA_011057845.1 Phycisphaerales bacterium
AGTCCGACGGGCAACTGCTGATTCTGCACCGCCCATTCCGGTACGGGGGTGACACCGGCTGCGCCCGGACACTGCAAGACATCATCCCAGTCGCCGTCTCGATTGAAGTCGAACCAGACATTCACATAGAGCGGCGGGTACATCGATGCCGGAAGAATCGTGACGGTATACTGGAATTGCGCGGTCTGGCAGTGCGGAAGAGCCAGCGGCACCATAACGCTATCGTCGCCCTTGTCCTGGTCAGGCATGTTCAAGGGTGGAACGATGTTGTTCACCCCGTCCTGATCGAGCCCAATGTCCGCCTCATCCTCAAGCGTCACAAGCATTCCGAGTAGGGCCACCGGACGCTGCCGCAGGTGGCGCGGACCGTGTGGAGGCGAGCCGGCGGCAAATACCGTCGGGTAATTGGCCATGACACCGGCGGCCGGGTAGGCCATCATGGGAATGGCAAAGCTGTTCGAGCTGTCGGGCGCATCGCCCAGGTCGTACGGCGCGCTTTCGTGCGCTCCGTGCATCTCCCAATGCCAGCGTAAATCGGGTTCACCCGCGTTGTTGATGTAGCTAACGAGCTGACGAGCCAGCAGGAAACCTCCCGCCGGAATATCCAGCTCGACCCAGACGTCGAAGAAACTGTCGGGCGGCGGACCGTCGGGCAGGAAGAACACGTCGAAGAAGCTGTCCGGTGGTACGGGAATCGGATTGTCGGGACCGATGGGCCCATTCCGATTCATCGCGTGCCTCCACGGGAGCTGTTCCTGGGCGCCTCCCAACCGCAGTTCGGCAAAAGCGTGCTCCGGCGAGCCGAACAACATCTCCATCTCTTCAGCGGTCAGTGAGATAGCGTCCAACTGTACAATGGTCATAGGAATGCCCTGTTGGCTGATCCCCTCACCGAACAGATGGGAGTCGTTGTGCAACGACATGAACTGGGGGCTGTCGAGGACCTGGTCCCGGACGTTAAAGCCGGGAAGCGGGACGGCGCCGCCATTCGGCGGCCCGATGGGAGGCGGAGGCAGTCGCTGTCCATTGATGGTCCACCAGCCGACAAGGTCGATGATGACGTTGTGGCAGGTCACGTCGAACTGCAGGCCAAGATGGAGGACCTCGCAGTAGACGTAATCGGCGCCGCTCCAGTCGGCCTTGAAGATGTACCAGTTCTGGCCGGGGTCGGTCGTATCGGGCACAATGGTGTAGACGAAGTTGGGGAACTTGCCGTCAATGTGTTGAATCAGGACGGGTGGTTCCGACCAGTTGCCACCGGGTGTGCCGGATTCTATCCGTCCTTCGACGTGAAAATCATTGGCGATAACGCCCGGGATGTCCATGTGGATATCCCAGTTGGCGCCCACCGCCAGCGCCCATACCCTCGGCGAGGCCAGGCACAGCGATGCAAGCACCACACATGCAAACACGAGTTTCTTGCGCATAACTATCCTCCTTCAGTTCAGGATGCCCCCAATAAACATGGTTCATTCGACATTCCGCGCAGGCGATCAAGGCTCATGCCATGTAGAATCCTCCAAAGATCGCGGTACACTATCCAGCAGTCCGTGCTCGCGCACGACGAGAGACCGGGTGATCATGAGAAATATGGATGTATACCGGCCGCGTGCAGCGTACAAATCCGATGCAACCGTCCGTGCAGAGCAGATTGTCACACTCAGCCAGCACACGGCCCAAACGGCTCCTCAAGCAATGTCATTATCATAAGATTATAGGACAGGCAGGGCCGATATGCAAGAGAAAAAGTCGTTCCGGCGCGTAGAATCCGCGCTTTTGTAAGAAAAATGCTTGTCCATGCGGAGTTCGGATAGCGTCGGAAAAGG
>DSDB01000662.1 GCA_011057845.1 Phycisphaerales bacterium
CCCGGCTCCGCAATTGCGGCTGAGGATCCGCCGACAGCCCACCCGCATGAGTGTCGAGACGTTCGCGGGCGTTGTCGTTCGTCCCGGCGCCGCGCTCTACACGTATCGTCTGCGCCATAATATCACCGGTTCGCCCGTGGATCGTGTCGCCTTCCGCATGGGCGCCGAGTATGCCCCGCTGGCCGCGGTCGAATCCCCCGCCATGCGAGGATCCACCCAGGCCACACTGCCCGACGGCCGCACCGAATGGACGATTTCGCTCCTGAACGAGGTTACGGGCCTGGTGGACGTCGTCGTCAACTTTCTCCTGCCCATCGAAGCCGGCATCACCGAGTTGCCCGTCCCCCTCATAGAGACCGGCGCCGCGGACGGGTATAACGGCATCGTCGCCGTCCAAAACATGAGTCGCCACGAGATTTCCGTCAAACAGCAGAATAACCTGGTCGACCTGCCGCTGACCGAACAGCAGCGGCTGATGACAGGTCCGATGCGGGAGTCGCTGCAATATGTCTTCCAGGGTTTTGAGGAGAATTGGGCGCTCGTGCTGAATTTCAAGCCCGCCCCGGCGGCTTCGCGGATCCAGGCTGTCGTGGACCTCATGGCCACGACCACGGCCATTGACCGGGCCGGCCGGACCCGCTACGAAGTCCGTCTGGCCCTGCAGAACCGCAGCGAGCAGTATCTGGCCGTCCGTATCCCCGACGGTCTTGCCTTGTGGAGCGCCGCCGTCGCCGACCAGCCCGTCAAGCCCGTCGTGGACCCCAATGCTCCACAGGGTTGTGTTCTCATACCCCTTGTCAAGACCTCGCCGGGCGGACTTCCGTACGATGTGGTGTTGTATCTTGCCGATGAGAGTCCCTCTGGCCTCGTTTCACCCCTGGACGGCATAACCCGAATCGAGCCGCCGGCCATAGCCGTGGTTGGAATCCCCGTCATGCAAACCACATGGTCCCTTCAATTGCCGGCCGGCTACCGGTATCTCTGGCCCGGCGGCAACATGAACGCCGTCGCCGGGACGGTCGAGATGATGAGCCTTCGCATAGATGCCGAGTTGGAGCAGTTGAAGCGCCTGGAGAAGGCCTACCGCGAGGTCCTCGGCAGCCGCAGCACTCGCGAACAGGTGACCCGGCAGAACTGGTACAGCTTCAATACAAGGGTCGAACAGAATATCGCCCAGACCCGGCACTTCCTCGAATCCAATCGTGGTCAGGTCGATGAGAGGGCCTACGGAAGGCTCCAGTCGAAACTCGGCAGCCAGTTCGAGGCCCAGCAACAACTTTACGGCGGCAACAGGGACTATGTGGAAAAGCAGAATGTACAAGCCGGCAGCGACATCAACTACTTTCTGAACACTTCGGTCTCCAATACCGGGGTCGCGGAGTCCGTTCGAGACATCGCCCTGGGGAACCTGCCGGAGTTCGTCGTCTCCAACGAGGCCCGCCAGGTGGAGCGTCTCGAGCAGGAGCTGGCCAAGTCGCTCGAAACAGCCCAGAAGTACGCCGCCGGCAAGCCCGCGGCGACTCCTGCGGCCCCTGAGACGGCAGCCCCCCAAGTCCGCTGGGAGATGTCGGATCGCAAGGCCGCCGAAGACCTCTTCGCCGGCCGCGATAAGGATGCCGATGTCCGGCTCATGCTGGGGAGCATATCGCAAGACGCCGTCGAGGGGCTGTCCCGTAAACAGGCGCAACTTCAGAGCCAGCTTGAAGAACTCCAGGATAACCGCTTGCAGCGGCGCTTCCGTTCATCCTCCGGCCCGGCACAAGTCGAGGCGCAGAGCAGTGTTCAGAAGATGGCCCAGACGGTCGATGAGGCCGCCGGCGGCCTC